>JAUZPC010000061.1 GCA_030706105.1 Bacteroidota bacterium
CGTTCTTCACCATAATTATCAAAATTTGAGTCTGCTGAATCGGTTATCCCGTCTGTATATATCAGAAGGACATCACCTTTCTCAAAATTGATATTTTCTACTGTATATTTGGCCAATGGACTAGGGCCTAAAAGCGGTCCCGTTGTATCTAATGTCATTACTTTATTAAGGCTGTTTTTAATAAAGATAGGGGGGTTATGCCCTGCATTTGAATAAAGGAAAAGCCCGCCGGCATCATTAGAAAGTTCTCCATAAAACAGTGATGCAAATCTGTCATCTGAAAAGATTTTATTAACAAGAGCATTCATCCTTTTCATCAACGGATAAATTTTAATTTCAAAATTTGTTGCCATTCTTAAGGCCCCGGAGATATACATGGCTTCTGCTGCTGCTGAAACTCCTTTACTTGCCGCATCACCGACTGCTACTCCAAGCCTGTCTTCATCATCACCGACGGTCAGGTAATCAAAGAGGTCACCTCCAACTATTTCGGCTGGATCTGAAATCCCGTATAATTCATAATTATGAAATTTATATTCATGTTCAGGTAAAATACTTTTTTGCAGTTCATAAGCTTTATTAATATCGGCCTTAAGCATTTTTGCTCTAAGTGAATATCTCTTTTGCTTTATTTGGGAAGTAATAGCAGTTGCTATAATATTTAATGTAATTTTTTGTTCTTCTGTAAAATTAGTAGTGTTTAAGGCAAGAAGATATTCGTAGTACTGTTTAGCGTTTACTTTAATTTTATCTCCAACTCCCGTAGCTGAGTATTTTAAAATACCTTTACTGCGCAAAATTATATTAGTTTCGGTATCTAATATTGTCCTTTCTCTTGTTATAACTTCAAAAATGGGATATTCAGTAAAGTTTAATGTAAAATCGGGATTTATTTCATCCACATTCCCGGTCTGATATAATAAAGTATATATTCCGCGTTCTTTGTCTATTTTCCATATCCTGCCACCTGTAACATTTATAGCAGTAAAACTGATTAATTGATTTAAAGTTGAAATTAGCATTTCTGTTTCACTGTTAAAGCTTTTAGAAGCAATGTTTTCAACAGTTTTATATAGCTTTCTTTGATCCATTTTGTGTTTCTGATATTATTATTTTTACTTTGTTATTTATACCTAATATTAAATTTACCGGCTCACTCACTATAGAAATTAATCATTTTTATAATTGCATTTTTGCAAACCTTACAAAAATTATTAACGCTGATGCTTTTCATTGTGCAGTCAAGAGATGGTCTGTAAATTCCTTTTGTCATATACCCGCCACCTTCAAATGCTCCGATTTTCCCTGTATATTTAACTTCATTCGGTGTAGGGATAGGAACATTTGCATCAACCAGATTTTTCCACTTTGCATCAAAGTTTTTCAATGTAGTAAGGTTTGGTTCCAGGGGTTCAACATCTAAAGGGTAAAAATCATTATATGCTACCTCGGAATTATAGTATTCATCTCCAAGAAATGAAAACCCATGTCCAAATTCATGAGTAAAAATATACTCGCCATAAACATTATCGGAAACACATACAGAATAATGGTTGTAGATAGAACCCCCACCATATTTATCAGTATTTACCAGAATAAATATTTGATCATAGGGAGCATTGGCAGCAAGATCTCTTACTGCTTTGTTATCCGACGTCATTACATAACGGTCAAGATCAAATGTATAGAAACTGCTGTTTAGAATTGTCTTTTTCCATATATGGTCTGCAGGAATGTCTGTACCGGACTCTTTGGATGGAGCGGCAACTCCCCATATATTTATTTTATCCGCATTTTCTTTATATGGATCTGCATTTAGCAAATAACCGGAAAATTTCTTGCAGTCTTGTTTGAATTTATCCATTTGCTCTGCTGTATACCCCTCAGGGAGTATGACAATATCAACTTTTTTTGCAGGATCCCCTGAGTAATGAACCTGGAAATTTTGATATTCAAGATTTCGCTCAGATTTTATAAAATAACTTTGAGGATTTATTTTATATTCAAATTTCTTTTTTAATTGGTTCGTCTTTTTATCTCTTGTATAGAACTCTACTCGTACTTTTTCTTTTGGGAAGGGGAATACAACCGTCTCGCTGAAAGTTTTAATTGTTTTTGTGGCTTCGTCAGTAGTCTGCCATTCCTGAAATAATGTTGAATAGGTATGTGAGTAGATTTGTTTATCTGACTTTTCATCTATTACAATAAACTTGTATGTGCCATAATCAAATGTATCAAGAAGGTTTTTATGAGAACCGCCCCAATATGGTTCCGATTTTAGCTCGTCAAATGAATAAGAGTCATTATTCTTATCACCTGTATGAAAATAATCAAGACGCAATGTTTTATTTTCAAAATACTTGTTGTAGTCAACTTGAGAAAATATCAGTTGAGAGAGTATAAAAAAGTATAATAAAATTTTCATAGTTTTCCGTTTAATTAGTTATCTAAATTTTTCTTGAACCGGGTTTAATGGCCGGCAGCTTGCCATCTTTGCACAACGGACAAGCATCAGGTGCATATGAGATAACATCAACATTAACAGTACTAAATTGAGGGAATCCGAAATTTACTTTTCCGCTGCTTCTGTCAACTATATACCCCACTCCGGCTACGATTGCATTAGCTTTTTTTACAATATCGATTACCTCAAAAACCGAACCGCCGGTGGTAACAACATCTTCGCAAACTAACACGCGGTCACCCTCATTTAGTGAGAATCCTCTTCTAAGAGTAAGGCTTCCGTTTTCTCTTTCTGCAAATATTGTCTTTTTACCAAGTAATCTTCCGATCTCTTGTGCCACTACTATCCCTCCGATAGCCGGGGCTATAACAACATCTATTTCTGTGTCCTTAAAATATTCAACAATTTTTGTGCATAAAAGTTCTGTAAATTTCGGGAATTGCAAAACCTTGGCACACTGGAAGTAAACATTACTATGTCTTCCTGAAGTTAAAAGGAAATGTCCTTTTAGCATAGCTCCGGTTTGTTCAAAAATTTCTAAAATATTATCTGAATTATTCATAAAAAATCCGGGAATCTTATAAAATTATTTAATTAGCTGCTCTATGAGTCCGGCTAACTTAAAATCGTTTTCAGTTATACCGCCTGCATCGTGAGTAGAAAGCATTATTTTTACTTTTTTATACGAGTGAATTAAAATGTCGGGGTGATGGTCAATTTCATTTGCTATTACGGCAATTTGATTAACAAACTCAATAGCCGCATTAAAATCAGCAAATATATAGTCTTTGTAAATTTGGTTATTTAAAAATGTCCAATCTTCTAAGTCATTCAATCTTATCCTAATATCAGTTTCAGTCAAGGCGATCATGGTAAACCTCCAAAATATTATGTTACTAAAATAATTTAAAAAAGTTTAAAAAGCATTAGCAGAGAGACATACAACTCAATTAACGTAAGGAGGGTGAGTAAAAAAAAGGCAAGAATTGTAAATTCTTGCCTTAATATAAGTTATTATAGACTACTTATGTATTCTTTTCAGAAATGGGTTTGTCCTCAACATTTTCTTCTACAAAGAATAATTCATCACTATTTTCGATATGTTTAGCCACAATTTTATGGCCTTCTTTAAATAGACCTTTCAATATTTCCTCAGCCAAAGGGTCCTCCACATATTTCTGGATTGCCCTTCTTAAAGGTCTGGCTCCATATTTCGGGTCAAAACCTTTTTCTACAATGAAGTCCTTAGCGCTTTGATCCAGCGCGAGTTCCATATTGTTTTCATGAATATTTTTCAATAATTCATTTAATTCAATTTCAATAATCTGATAAATATCGTCTTTCTCAAGATTCCTAAATACTATAGTTTCGTCAACTCTGTTTAGAAATTCAGGATTAAACAATTTGCGCATTGCTTCTTCAACAGTGTTTTTTAAACTGGCATATTTATCAGACTGGCTGCCGCCGCCAAAACCAAAGTTTCCAATTTCTTTAATTTCTCTGGCTCCAACATTTGAAGTCATAATAATAATAGTGTTCTTAAAGTCAACTTTTCTTCCCAAGCTGTCTGTGAGCATACCATCATCCAGTACCTGTAGTAAGATAGAAAAAATATCGGGATGAGCTTTTTCTATTTCATCAAAAAGAACAACTGAATATGGTTTTCTTCTTACTTTTTCTGTTAGCTGTCCGCCTTCTTCGTAACCGACATATCCCGGAGGCGCTCCAACTAAACGGGAGAGGGAAAATTTCTCCATATACTCGCTCATATCTATTCTGATTAAAGCACTATCCGAATCAAATAAATAGGATGAAAGTACTTTACAAAGTTCTGTTTTTCCTACTCCGGTAGGGCCCAGAAAAATAAAGCTGCCTATAGGCCGGTTTGGATTTTTTAATCCTGCACGGGTTCTCCTTATGGCTCTGCTAAGCTTAGAAATAGCTTCTTCCTGGCCAACAATTTTTTTCTTTAGTTCATCAGCCATTACAAGAAGTTTGTCTGATTCAGTTTGAGCAACTCTGTTAACAGGAATTCCGGTCATCATTGCAACTACAGTTGCAACATCTTCTTCACCTACATCATGTATAAGATCCTTTGTCTTTGTGTCCCAATCGCGTTTTGCATTTTCAAGATCAGTTTGCAAATTTCTCTCTTTATCTCTTAATCTGGCAGCTTCTTCATAATCCTGTTTCTTAACAACCTGAGCTTTTTCAACTTTTACTTCCTCGATTTGATCTTCAAGATCAAGAATTTCCTTTGGGACTTCAAAATTACCCATGTGAACTCGGCTGCCGGCTTCATCAAGAACATCTATAGCTTTATCAGGCAGATGTCTATCCGTTATATACCTGTTACTAAGCTTAACCGCCATTTTAATGGCATCATCTGAATATCTAACATGATGATGTTCTTCATATTTAAATTTGATATTATTTAGAATCTGAATAGTTTCATCATAGCTTGGTGGTTCAACCATTACTTTTTGGAATCTTCTATCAAGTGCTCCATCAGTTTCAATAAATTTACGATATTCATCCAAGGTGGTTGCACCGATACACTGAATGTCGCCGCGTGCTAATGCCGGTTTGAACATATTAGAAGCATCTAATGAACCGGAAGCACCGCCTGCGCCGACAATTGTATGCAATTCATCTATAAAAAGGATTACATCTTTAGCCTTTTCCAATTCATTCATAAGCGCTTTCATACGCTCTTCAAACTGGCCGCGGTATTTAGTTCCTGCAACAAGCCCGGCAAGATCTAAAGTAACAACCCTCTTTTCATGCAGAATACGAGGCACTTTTTTCTGAACTATCCGCAAAGCCAGCCCTTCTGCTATTGCAGTTTTACCCACGCCGGGTTCGCCAATTAATACAGGATTGTTTTTCTTACGCCTGCTTAATATTTGAGCCACACGTTCAATTTCTTTTTCACGCCCAACAACCGGATCAAGTTTATCATCAATTGCAAGTTTTGTAAGGTCCCTGCCAAAGTTATCCAAAACCGGAGTTTTTGTCCTTTCAATTTTTTTATCAGCAGCCTGACTACTACCGAAACCATCTTTCGAGCTTTTATTGCTAAGCATTGCATTTAGCTCGGAGCGAACTGCATCATAACTAATATTAAACTGGTGCAGTATCTGAGTGGCAATATTATCATCATCTCTTAATAATGAGAGTAGTAAGTGTTCGGTTCCGATAACATCTGCCTTGTATATCTTAGATTCAATCTGTGTCACTTTTAACACTTTTTCTGCTTGTTTTGTCAGAGGTATAGGACCAATTGTCAAAGTTCCGCCGGAAGTTCTAACTGTATCTTCAATGGCTTTTTTTAATTTCATTAAATCACAATCAAGATTTCGAAGGATTCTAACGGCTACTCCTTGCCCCTCTCTTATTATTCCTAATAATAAGTGCTCTGTCCCGATATAATCATGACCTAAACGAGTTGCTTCATCACGGCTAAGCCTAATTACATCATTGAGTCTATCCGAAAAATTACCGTCCATAATATTATTCCTTCTTCCTTATTTAAACTCTATTTTCAAGCTTTTTATACTATTTTCAAATTCTAATTAATTAAATATATTAAGTCTTAACGCTGTAATCAAGTACTAAGATCAATTTTAAGCTTAATTGTATTTAAGTTCGGTTTTATTTTATTATCAATTATTATACCATGCAATATTTTTTTAGTTTCATGTACTATGGTAACATAAACTATCTTAATTTACAATGATTTTTTGAACAAAATTGTATGAAGTATATTTTATCAAATGAGGTAGGACAGCATACCGGATAGTGCTTTTTTAGGACATCTTCACTAATTTTAGTTGTTTTTGTTAAAATCTAGTTGCCTTGTAGTTTGAAATGCTATTTTTTATATTTATAACCTTGTTTGAATATTTATTGGATGTTTTTGTGAAAATTTTAGTGAGTAATGATGATGGAATTAATGCCCCGGGAATATATGCTCTGGTCAGTGCTTTAAAGGAAATTGCTGATGTTACGGTAGTTGCTCCGCTTAATGAGCAAAGTGCAGTTGGGCATTCCATAACGATGACAATTCCGTTAAGGATTATTAAATATAAAAAAAATAAAGAGTTTTTTGGATATGCTGTTGACGGTACACCTGCTGACTGTGTAAAAATTGGAGTCAGAAATATATTAAATGAATCACCTGATTTGGTTATTTCCGGCATAAACCAGGGTTCTAATGCTGCTATAAATATTATTTATTCCGGAACAGTTTCTGCTGCCAGGGAAGCGGCAATAATGGATATTCCCGCAATTGCTATTTCTTTAACCAGTTATACTTCACATGATTTTGAATATGCCGGAAAAGTTGCCAAAATTCTGGCCATGGATTTAGTGAACAGAAATTTGCCGAAAGGTACTCTGCTTAATGTAAATGTGCCGGCAGTGCCCGAAGATCAGATAGCCGGGATACAATTAACTCAGCAGGGAAAGTCCAAATGGGATGATATTTATGAAAAAAGGCAGGACCCGGCCGGACGCGATTATTATTGGCTGAAAGGTAATTTAATGGAAGTTGATACTGACATTGAAACTGACCAGGCTGCAATAAAAAATAATTATGTCTCGGTTACACCTATCCATTTCGATTTGACTGATTATGCTGCATACGATATGATGAAAGAATGGCATCTTAATAATCTTTATAAAAAAGAATGTAAAAAATAATAATGCTTTTGTTTGAATCAATAAAAATTTCATTAAGCGGGAACGTCTTTTTATTTTTTTTGTGCCTTATCTTTTTAGCGGGTTATTCATATTATATTTACAGATATACTATCCCAAATGTTGCAAAAAGTAAGAGGATACTATTAACAGTTTTAAGAGCAATGGCAATAGGACTTTTGCTTTTTTTCATTTTTGAACCCATTTTAATTTTAACTGGGAAAGAGACGGTAAAACCAAAGACTCTTGTATTTGTTGATAATTCCCGCTCAATTACTATTGAAGATGGTTCATCACGCAAAAAAAGTATTCTTGATGCCGCAACTTATATTTCTAATGAATTAAAAGGGGAGGTCGAATTTTATTCATTTGGGACATCCGTTCTCACTCTGAATAAGGTGAATTTTGGCAAATTAGGTTTTTCTGATCCGGCGACTAATTTTGAAAAGGTGTTTTCCAAAGTATCAAAAATTGAGAATGTTGCATCGGTATTAGTTCTTTCAGACGGTGTAATTACAGACGGGGCCAATCCTATTTTTACTGCTGAAAAATTAAATATCCCGGTATTTACTTATGGAGTGGGGGACACGACTGCAAAGAACGATATTGAGATAAGAAACGTAATCCACAATGACTTACTATATCTGAACACTCCTTCGGAAATCTCTGTCTCAGTTGGACAAAAGGGCTATTCAGGCAAATCAGTAAATGTAACTTTGTCTGAGGGGGGGAATACAATTGAACAAAAGGCTGTTGCCCTTAACGAAAGTGGATCACAAAATATTAGCTTTACATATCTGCCAAAATTAAGTGGCGAGAGGAAGCTGGTCGTGTCTGTTTCGGCTCAACAAGGTGAGTATACAACTGCAAATAACAAAAATGCGTTTTTTGTGAATGTTAGAGGGAGTAAAATAAAAGTTGTAATTGTTTCAGGTTCTCCAAGCGCCGATCTCTCCTTTATTAAGAATAATCTTGAGCAGAATAAGAACTATACGGTTAAAACTGTAACACAAATTGAAGGCAGTAAATTTCTGGAAAAGAGTAACATTATACAGGCTATTGATAGTGCTGATGTCTTTTATTTGATCGGCTTTCCTAATAAAGAAACTCCTGATAATATTGTTAACAGGGTAACCGCCAAAATTTCTGCCAAGAGTACTCCGTTCTTTTTTATTTATAATGCCGATGTGGATTTGGGAAAGCTGTCTCCACTGAAGAATGAATTACCATTTTCAATCGTCAGACAGTCTAATGAGTATATTGAAGTTCAACCTGATATTGTTGATGGAAAAGATAAAGATGCTTTATTGCAGTCATCCTCAAAGAGTCCAATAACGGAATGGAATAATCTTCCTCCGGTTTTGCATTCAAATACTCAAGTTACTGTAAAGCCTGAAAGCGAAGTTCTCTCATATATAAAAGTGAACAACACAAAAATTAAATTTCCTCTAATTATTACCAGGAAGCTGGGAAGTAAGCGGTCAGTTGCAATTCTGGCAAAAGATATTTGGAAATGGAAATTGCAGACAGGTTCAAAAGAGAATAATATTTTCGATGAGTTTACAGGTAACTCAATTAGGTGGCTCAATTCTGCTGATGAGAAAAGACAGGTAAGGGTAAAAACCTCAAAGAAAATTTACTCAAAAGGTGAACAGGTTGAGTTTAGCGGGCAGGTTTATGATGACTCTTTTAATCCTATTGCCGATGCAGAAATAAAAGTTAAAATTATTGGTAATAGTGAAACAAGGGAGATTTCCTTAAGCTCACTTGGAAGCGGCCTTTATGAGGGAGCACTACAGACGAATAAAAGCGGTGATTATTCGTTTACCGCATCTGCAAGCTACAACAATAAAATAATTGGAGCTGATAAAGGCAGTTTTAGTATTGGCGATGTCGATTTGGAAATGGTAAATCCGAATATGGATAAAGATTTCTTAGAACAGCTTGCAATGCAGACCAATGGAAAGTTTTATATATCAAAAGACTACAAGAAAATGGTGGATGATATTGCTGCATTTAACAACAAAAAGGCTAAGATTAAGCTGGAGACTAACGAAACGAAGCTATGGTCAAATACATATCTGCTTGTAATTGCCATACTTATTTTTGGCACTGAGTGGTTCATTCGTAAAAGATCCGGAATGCTGTGATAGTCTCAAAGTGAAAAGTTATAAAGTTTATAAAGTTACAAAGTTAAAAGGTTATAAAGTTGAATGTTCTTAAAGTTAAATATCCCGTTGCTAATAAAAGGAGAAATATTTACTACAACTGTCAGCTTTAAAACAGTTCTACTCAATAACTTTAATAACTTTAAAAACCTTATAACATTATAAACTTTCAACTTTAAGACTTTTAACCTTATAAACTTTTCAACTTTAAAAACTTTATAGACTTTATAAACTGATATGAACTGTACATCTTTACAGCTTAACAAACTTTTTAACTTCCTGTTGCCCAAAATCTGCCCCGGATGCAATAGTGTTGTTAACATACCTAAAAAATACATTTGCGATAATTGTATCCGCAAAATAACTGTTGCCGGAAATGAGCGTATCAAACGGGAATATAAGCGAGATTTTGAATCGGACAATTTTATTGCATCCTTTACTGCGTTATTTGTGTTTGAAAAGGGGAAAGAGCTTCAGGAAATAATTCACGCACTAAAATACGGGAAAAAATTTCTAATTGGGAAAGAACTCGGTGAATTGATTGCGGACAGAAAAGCTGCTGAAATCAGTAATTGGAGCATTGATATTGTTGTACCGATCCCGCTTCATAGAATAAAAACGCATGAGCGAGGTTATAACCAGTCACTTTTTATAAGTGAAGGACTGAGCCGGGTTATTGATATTGATATAAATAATAAAATACTGGAAAGAGTGAAATATACAGACAGCCAGACTAAAATGAAGCGCGATGACCGTAAGAGGAATATGCGGAATGCCTTTAAGGTTAAAATGCCCGAAGAAGTAAGAGGAAAGAATATTTTGTTGGTTGATGATCTTATCACTACGGGGGCAACTGCAAATGAATGTGCGAAAAAATTAAAAAAAGCCGGCGCAAATAACGTGTATCTGGCAGCAGTAGCCCTGGCTGATTAATCTACGGCGAAACTCTTGTTTTTACCTCAAACTCTTTACTCCTAATTCCAAGACTATTCATCAGATACATTATTCAGAGCGACTATTTTGTCTATCTTTACATATAATTTATTATCCACAGTTCCTGAAATTTTAGGACTGTTCTTTGTTCTTTGTTCTCTGCTATTTGTCTTTGTCCTTTGCTCTCTGCTATCTGGTTATTATTTTACCAGCAACATTTTCTTTACAATGTTAACATTTTCGCCCAATAATCTATAGAAGTACATTCCTGAAGGGAGGTGTTTGCCATTAAAATCAACTGAGTAATTGCCGGGAGCAAATTCCTTTTCAATTAGAGTTGCAACCTCCTGTCCGGCTAAATTATAAACTTTAAGCTTGTAAAACCCGGTTTCGGGGACACTAAAGTCAATTTTTGTAGAAGGGTTAAAAGGATTAGGGTAATTTTGGCTTAATTTATATGTCCAGGGCAGACCAAGACTTACTTCAACCATTTTTGAATATTCAAACTTGCCATCTGCATCTATTTGTTTAAG
>JAUZPC010000062.1 GCA_030706105.1 Bacteroidota bacterium
AACTAATTGAGAATTATATTAATGGAGAAAAAAAATAAATATTATGATTGAGGAAATTATTAGTATGAGCAGGAAATATATTTGTGGAAAATATAACATTAATTGGATTACTACAAAAAATAATTGTTCCATTATTTTATATTATTTATTGGTTTCTTCCTTAATATAATTCTCAATTAGTTTATGCATGGGACTATTTACACATTTGGGGAGAAGTTTTTTAAGATAGTCAATTTTTTCCGGCTTTGATTTTTTACCATTTATAACTGTTTTGTCTATAAGCACCAACGCATTTCGCGACCAGGTGAAATTCTAAATTAGTTCAATAATGAAATTATAATCTTTTTCATATTGCGGAGAATCTCCTCCAAACTTTAGCATGAATGATAAAAAATCTAACAAACTTGGCGAATAAACACAATTTGGATAGGTTGCATGCAAGTTTTCAAGTTGTTCAGTAAATAATTTATTATTATAATTTAATGTATAAATTGGTAACAGTATATTTTTAAAAGTATTAAAAAAAATCGACTCATCACCCTGTGGCTCTACAACATTGATTTTTATATTTTTCTCTTCAATATAATTGTTAGGATTAGTAAGCTTTATCTTTATTTGATAATTTCCAGCTTTAAAATAATATTTATAAAACCCATGATATTTTTGATTTCCAAACATTTCTGTTAAATCATATACCTGATAGGTCTCTCCCTCATCTAGCAGCAACTTCGCCATAGGTGTAAAGTCATAGAGCGTACCCAGACCAGTTTTTTGTAGTATGTTGCAAGCCGTGTCAAGGATTTTTATATCGATAGTTCCATCGTTAATTTGCTGATTACTATTGGTTATATTTTTCAAGCCGAATCCAAAATTGACCTCTTCTCCTACAAGAAATGTATCCTTTTGAATTACAGTTTCCATTTCCAATTGCTTTTGTGCAGCTAAAGGAAACGAAAGCGAAATAAGAATAATCAGAAATTGTAATAGCAGCTTCATTTATTTCGCCTGATATGTTACTAAATTTTGGATAATCAAGATTGCCTTGTTGTTCGGAAAAATAATGCCGTCACTGCATAACAGCTTCTGCAATATGAATGAACATTATGTATTTATTATTATAATATTAGATAATAATAAAATAAAAAGCAAGCAGGAGAATCCATTATAATAATGTCACTCTCGTCAGGATCCGGATATTATTTATTCATAATGCATTTTGACCGCTTACACTATAATTATTTTTATTAAACCTTAAAATATCTTATATTTTGAATATAAAGAAAATACTTTAGGCATCTATATATGAAAAAATTACTAATATCATTATTACTAATTACATCAGTTTCGTTTGGACAATTTAGCATTGGGGTGGGCGGCGGCTTCTCTACTATCAAAGCCCCTGATGTTTATACAAAATCAATAAATAGTGGCGGATTAGGGTTCTCCAGCGGGTATCATCTGGGCGTAAAAGCAAAATTATCACTTCCCATAATTCCGCTTAAGCCGTTTGGCTTTTTTAATTATTATTCTTTTAAGGGTTCAGTAACAGCTCTTGGACAAGAAATAAAGACTTCGCAAAGCATTACAAGTTACGGCCTGGGGGTTGAATACGCAATTGTACCGGGGCCGATAAGCCCATATTTCTCAGTTGAAGCAGGTTATAATAACTTTGGAAAAATAAATGTTGAAAACCAACAACTGCAAGCAACCAGAATTTTAAGTTCAGGTTCGCTACAGAGAATTGGGGTAGGAGTAGGATTTGGAGCGGAAATAAATTTGATTGTATTTACTTTGGACAGCAGTATTAAATATCAATTCCTGAATGTCGGCGGAAAAGAATCAGGTGAAGAAACCATCAGTTGTTTAAATGTGAATTTTTCAATCCTTTTCTAAAATAATGAACTTTAATAGCCCTCTTTTTAATCATAGAGGGCTATTTTTTTTAATTTTCTAAAACTTTTCCATCCAGACTTATAATTTTTGAGTATAATTTAATGTCACGGTCAGCAAATTCAACCGCCTGTTTTGCCAAAGCAAACAGGCCGCCGCAGCAAGGCACTTCCATCATCAAAACCGTAATTGAGTTTATTTGAGATTCATTGATCATTTTAATCAATTTTTCAAGATATACCTGTTTATTGGAATCCAATTTTGGACAAGCGATGGCAAGCGCTTTGCCTTTAAGAAAATCCTTATGGAAATCGCCATAAGCAAATCCCACACAATCAGCCGTTAATAATACGTCAGCGTTCTTAAAATATCCTGCATTTGGTGATACTAAATGGAGCTGTACCGGCCATTGTCTTAATTCACTCTTTCTATGAGTATTGTCTGAAGTATTATTGTCATTATCTGTAGCGGTAATTACCCTTTCCCTGCTTCCCGGGCAGCCTTGCAAAGCATGATTCTGTTTTTGTGCATAATTTTCATTATATGAAACGTTATTCTTAATTAAATACTCTTTCGCTTGTGCAAGATAAGCAAATTCATTGTGATCTTTAAGATGCTTTAAATGAGCGGAAATCACATCCGTTCCACCTTTAACAATATATTCCATCACTTTAAATTCATCATACGTTTCAGCTTCCCTTTCCTCAATTACTATCGCATCCTGAGAACAATTGCCCAGGCAGGCCCCAAGACCATCGCAAAAAAGATCGCTAATTAATCTGGCTTTATTGTTAATAATTTGCAGCGCCCCTTCTGCACAATTAGGGACGCATTGCCCGCAGCCATCGCATTTTTCTTCAATTATTTTTACAATTTTTCTTTTCATTTGTAACTTTCCATAATCAGATATTTTTGTCTGATTAAAAATAACTAATTATGAATTCAGATGCAAATAAAAGAAATCATATATGTCTATTTGCACTTTATAAGACCTCACCCCTCCCGTAAGAGACTGTGTGAAAATTCAATAAGATCAACAATTCCTAGTGGAATAATAGTAACAGTTAGAGCTCACATCTGCATCGTAGAGACGTTCTGAGAACGTCTCGTCTTTATATATCTCTTTAATATTTAAATAGTTAGAGCGCCTTGAAGTGCACGGTTAATGCTTTTTATTTGTCGAATCAGGATTTAAACGCTTATCATGATTACCCTGATTTGGGATAGATAGTATGATTTTCACACAGTCTCGTAATGATGATTAAGATTTGCTCCCCACTGAAAGGCTGCCTAAAAGTCCATTACATGTAAAATAGTTTAATAATTCGTCTTAAAAGACCTCACCCCCTAACCCCCTCTCCGTTCGCCTACGGCTGGCGAGGGGGAATGCTGCAGAAATCCATTTTTTACTTGGACGTCTAGAGTACACTTAATTCAAAATGTAATTTTTTTAGTCAGAGAAGGATGTAAAACTCAGTGAAGTGAATAAATGATGATTAAGATTTGATACTCTTGCCCCCTTGCGAAGTGGAAGTTTGAAAGCAAAAACAGTTTTTATATTCCAGTTTAAAATAAAATAACCCCGAAAGAATCGGGGTTAAAAAAGTGCGGAAGACGGGACTTGAACCCGTATGCCACTTAAGGCACTACCCCCTCAAGATAGCGTGTATACCAATTTCACCACTTCCGCAATAAATTTTGGAATACAAAAATATATTACTTTAGCCTTATTTGCAAGATGTGATGAAATATTTATATATATTTTCTGTTTTTTTTAATATGTTTTAATCGTTGCCCTGGGTACGTTTATTACGTTCGCGCATAAGAATGTTTCTAACTTCTTCTTTAAACTTATTTTCAAATACAATAAATTTTGCTAATTGCTTTGTTGAAAGTATACCGGACAAGGAATTTATAAATTGTCCTCTTTCATTAGCAATTTTGTTTTGTACGGTGTGGTGCTCTGCAAGTAACTTCTTAAGCGCCTGATCATTTTTTCCTTCATTTAGGGCTTTTTCCAAATTATCTTCAACGGCATCCAGTTCTTTATCGTATTTTTGCACACGATCAATATGTTCTTTTCTTCTTGCAAAGAACTTGATAGAAAGGTCTTCACTCATATTAAGTTCTTCAATGAGTTTTGCTTTTTCTAGCGCTTCAATCTTTTCCCGAGCACCCTGTCCAAAACCCTTTCCCTGGTTTCTGTGCTTGCCTTCCTGTGCATTATTTTCGGTAATCAAACCTGCAGCAAATACAATTAATAAAAATAAAAATAACTTTTTCATTTTATTTACCTTTAAAAAATTCTTTTTTAATAATTTCGTTATAGACAATATCGGCTTCTTTTTCATTTATGCTGCCGGTTAAATACTCATACGACTCAGAGCTTTCCATAGCTGTAAGCTGTTCATTGTTAGGTATTATTTCAGATGCCAGTTTATCACCAACTGCACTTATTACACCGGAGTCCCCAACAATTTCCGCAACCTGAATAGTTTTATCTAACTGAGATTCATTATTAGAGTATGTATCAAGCACATTAGAAATTTCTTCGGTAGAAAGTCCCTTTAGTGATTTTTCAAGCTTTATGGTATTATCTGTTGTTTTTCCAAAAAACATTAAGAATACCAATAGAACGGCAGTCATTGAAGAAAGTGCCAAACCGAATTTTGGACTAAGAAGAGAAAAATGTTTTCTTGATTCAATTCTACCGTGCATAACCGGCACAGCATTTACAAAATACTTCTCGTTTAATTCAACGGAATTGTATTTTCTTAATTTTTTAATATTCCCCAAATAATTATTATACTGGGCCTGAAGCGCCGGATCAGTTTTAAGTTCCTCTTCAAACTTTTTCCGTTCATCCGCATTCATTTGGTTATCACAATATAAAAACAATTTTTTATTCATTCATTTTCTCCATTACTTTATTTAGAGCATGAAAGTAATTTGCCTTCATTCCTCCAACACTCTTGCCGGTAACAGCAGCAATCTCTTCATAAGACATTTCTTCAAAATTTCTAAGGATAAATATTTGCCGCTGTTTTGCCGGCAATATCTTAAGGATTTGATCAAGTTTTGCCAACTTGTCCTTATCTTCAATATTTTTTAACACATCATAATTATCTTTTATATTTAAGATTTCAGGTTCATCAAGGGATAAAAATCTTCTTACTTTTTGTCTGCTTAAATAATTCAGGCATCTTGTGGATGTAATTTTATATATCCAGGTATATAGTGAAGATTTAAATTTGAAATCTTTCAGCTTCCTATAAAGTACAAGTAAAACTTCCTGCACAATTTCATCAGCATCAATATGACTGCCCGTCATCCTTCTGGCATGCCAATAAATTTTTTGACGGTACTTTTCTGCAAGCTTATTAAAAGCTGCCTCGTCACCTTCAAGAAATCTATTTATATATTGTACATCTTCTTCGTTATTAGGCATATCAGTTTTGTTTGTCTAACTTTTAGACATAGCATTTCTTCAAATAGTTTAAATCCAGCTTAAAATATAATAAAATCATGTGAATATTACATCATTGTTCTAATTTTAAACCTTTCAACTAATACTTACTGTCAAAGCTACAAAAGAAGAAATATTCTTTAACGTTTTTCATATAATTATTAAATCATAAATATAAAGGAACCATCATGAAAAGATTGATTGTATTCTCAGTCATGTTATTATTTATTACGGCGGCAGCATTACCCCAGGGACGCGGCAAAGGACCTGGTAAAGGTATGAAACCAGGCTTTGGTATTGAAAGAATGTTATCTAAATTGAATCTTACTGCGGACCAGAAAGATAAGATAGAAAAGCTTAAAATTGACCATCAAAAAACAATGGTTGATTTACAGGCATCTTTAAAGAAACAGCAGATTGACAGAAAAGATTTGATAAGCGGAGGCACTTTTAATAAAAAAGACATCCTAAACCAGGCTGAAGAAATGAACAGTATTCATAATAAAATAGCACTGGAAAGAGCTAATTTTTTGGGCAACGTTGCTGAGATACTGACTGATGCACAGAAAAAAGAATTAAAAAATGTTATGCCGTCTGCCATGGATAAAAAAGGTATGAAAAGAAACATGAGAAACTCAGGTAAGGGTACTTGCGGCGCTGGCTGCAATATGTGGTAGTAATTTTTCGTTTATTTGTATTAGAAACAGCATGACAAAAAAAAGCCGCCCGAAACCGGACGGCTTTTGCATCTTTACTTAACCTTACATTATCATCTAAACTACTAACCATTCTTACACTGCAAAATTAATTTATTTAGAGAAAAAAAGATATGATGCACATCATGTTTTTGATTCTGTGCTTCATAAATCAAAGTTAAATATCGCCGGCAATTGGCCTAATAGTTATTTCTTCAGTAACAAGATTACCCTGCTGTAAAAACAACCAGACCAATGTGCGGGCTACGTCATCCGCAGTCATCATTCTATGGCTATGCTCTTTCCTGTCTTCTACTGACCACATAGAAGTATCAGTAGCCCCGGGAAGAACATTTATAACCCGAATATTATGTTTTCTGACTTCTTCTCTCAATACATCAGTATAACCTAAAAGACCCATTTTTGAGGCAGTATAAGCAGAGCTTTCAGTAAATAATTTTCTTGCAGCCGTTGAAATAATATTTATAATTGTACCACCCTCATTCTTAATAAAATGCGGCAGCAAATATTTGATATTATATATTGAGCCCAGCAGGTTAGTACTTATTATATCCGTAATATCTTTAACAGAGTTATCCAATGCCGGTTTAAATGAAGTTATTCCCGCATTATTGATTAAACACCCTATTCTGTTTTCAGCAACAATTTTCTTTATAACCTGTTCAACATTAGTAGCCGATGCCACATTGCATGGAAAAGTTTCAACTGAGATTTTCTCTTTTTCCAGCTCATCGTTTATTCTGTTAAGCTCATTTATTCTGCGTGCAATAGTAAAAATTTTAAACCCTGTGCGTGCAAATTCTTTTGCAGCTGCCTTGCCAATACCTGAACTTGCACCTGTTATAATAATCCCTGTTTTTGCCTTTATCATAAAATGCACCTTTATAGTTTGAGAATTTTTATTTCAGATTTAATAAATTCATAAACTCATTTCTTGTCCTAACGTCATCTCTGAATAAGCCATGCATTGCACTGGCAGTTGCTTTTGAATTTTGCTTTTCAACACCCCGCATCATCATGCACATATGAAAGCCTTCTGATACAACGGCAACACCTTTCGGATTTAAAACTTCTTTGATTGTATCGGCAATTTGCTGAGTCATACGTTCCTGAACCTGAAGCCGCCTTGCAAACATATCAACTATTCTTGGAATTTTACTTAACCCGACAATTTTACCATCCGGTATATATGCAACGTGAACTTTACCATAAAACGGCAGCAAGTGGTGCTCACACAATGAATAATAATCTATATCTCTAACTAATACCATTTCATCATACTTCTCAGAAAAAATGGCATTATTTAAAATTTCTTTAATATCTTTTTTATAACCTCTTGTTAAAAATTCATAAGCTTTAGCAGCTCTTAAGGGAGTTCTTAAAAGTCCTTCTCTTGTGGGATCTTCACCAATCTCCTTTAATAATTCTTTAATCAGGATTTCAACTTTTTCAATGTTCAATTACTCACCTCTAACTTCAAAATAATTATTTTCTGTCTCAAATAGCTTAACGGAATACAATTTACCGGCAGGAATTTTATCAGCCAATACATTCCAAATTGCCTGGGCAATATTCTCTGACGAAGGGATTATTCCCTGCATAAAGTCTGTTTCCGTATTTAAATTTTTATGATCTACTTTATCAATTATGTTAGTTTTAATGATTTCTTTTAATATGTTCAGATCAATAACATAACCGGTTTCCTTATCTATTTCCCCGGCTACTACAACTTCCAAAGTATAATTATGCCCATGCCAATTAGGGTTACTGCACTTTCCGTATCGGATAAAATTCTCTTCATCGGTCAAGCCCGGTATAAAAATTCTATGTGCAGCGCTAAATACTTCGCGTCTGGTTACATAAATCATTAAACACCTATCCCGGCTAAAGCTTCTTTAACTTCTTTGTTATGTTCATTAACTTTAACTTTGCTGAAAATTTTAACTATTGTTCCCTTTTCGTCAATTATAAACGTTGATCTTACAATTCCAAAAGCCGTCACTCCGAAATTAAGTTTTTCTTTCCATACGCCATATTCTTTAATCACTTTTTTATCCGGATCACTAAGAAGTGTGAATGGGAGTTCAAATTTATCAGCAAATTTTTGATGAGAAGTTTCACTGTCTCCGCTAATACCAATAATTTCGGCATTCAATCCTTTGAATTCGCTGAATTCATCTCTAAAATTGCAGGCTTCTTTAGTGCAGCCGGGAGTATTATCTTTTGGGTAAAAATACAAAACTACTTTTTTTCCTTTAAAATCTTTAAGTGACACGGGCTTGCCGGTTTTATCATTTAACGTAAAATCAGGTGCTTTATTTCCTTCTTTAATCATAATTTACTCTCAATTTTAAAAATTTATCAATGTAACTTAAAATATAAAAAAAGAATTAACAAACAAAATTTGTGATGAAAATAACTTTTAACTTTACAGCGAAAAGTAAACAGCACTAAGTATTAAAAACCCCTCTTTTACCGGCATTTCACTTACGGCATTGTTATTTAAGATATTTTTAATATTTTATATAAACAAATAAAATTTTTTGTTAAGATTTATATTATGAATAAAAAGATTGTAATTACCGGAGCTACCGGATTAATTGGTAAAAGACTTATTCCCCTGCTTAAAAGCAGAAATGATGAAGTAATTGTATTTACCAGATCGGTTGAAAAAGCACAGTCTGAGGCTCCCCAGGCAGATAAATACGTAAATTTTGACTACTCCACTCCCGGTGAATGGCAGAATACCATTGACGGCTCTAATATTATTATCCACTTAGCAGGTGCTAATATTGCAGCTAAGCGATGGTCTCTGGAGTATAAAAAAGTTATTTACGATAGCCGGATAAACAGTACAAAAGCATTGGTTGATGCTATGAAAAAAGCAAGAAATAGACCTGAACTTTTTATCTGTGCTTCTGCTTCCGGTTACTATGGGGATAGAGGGCATGAAAGCCTTAAGGAGGATTCTTCAGCGGGTAATGATTTTTTGGCTAATTTATGTATCGACTGGGAAAAAGAAGCTGCAAAAGTTGAAGATTTAAGCATTAGAAGGATAAGCTTAAGAACTGGAGTAGTATTAAGTAAGGATGAGGGGGCATTAAAACGAATGCTTACTCCTTATAAGTTTTATGTAGGCGGACCTATAGGAACCGGGAAACAGTATTTCCCATGGATACATATACAAGATTATTTAAATATAATACTATTCTGTATTGATAATCCGACAATATCAGGACCCGTAAATGCTGCTGCACCAGAGACAGTATCCATGTACAAATTTGCTGATATTTTAGGATTAGTAATTGAGAAGCCCTCAATGTTTGAAGTGCCAAAATTATTTTTGAAAATCGCATTAGGGGAAATTGCAGATTCTTTAGTTGCAAGCCAAAGGGTTATTCCAAAGAAATTGAAAGATGCAGGCTTTGAATTTAAATATCCGAATGCAGACAGAGCGCTAAGAAATCTATTGCCTGAACCTTGATTGATTTAACAATTTATTTTTCTAGTTCTGTAGGAACGTTGTGTTAATAGCAAAAGAGAAATAAAATGTTTTTTGAGTAGGAACGGCATACTAATAGAAATTTAATACACAAAGCCAAACATGCCGCTCCCATGGAGCTCTTTTCGTTTTTGAATTATTTTTCTATTAACATACCGCCACTACGTGGCTCCGATCAAATTTATTAAAATTAACATATCACCTTTTAGCGTTTGAAATAATAAATCTTTCCCAATCTTCTTTGTGCTTTGAGCCATTGTGGCATTTTTTGATCTGTTCTTTCATTAAAAAAGGCGCCCTTTCGAACGCCTTAAACTTTTTCACTAATTACTAGTTACTCAGCACTAATTACTTCACTAGTGTCATTTTTTTAACAATCTTTGCATTTCCTGAAGTCATTATATAAATATAATTTCCGCTTGAAAGGTTTGTTGAATTGAATGATCTTTCATATGCACCTTCCTGCATTACTTCATTAGCTATTGTTGCAACTTTTTGACCAAGCATATTATAAACTGATATGTTTACAAATGATGCTTTTGGAACTGAAAAGCTGATTGTTGTGCTTGGGTTAAACGGATTTGGATAATTCTGATCCATTACAAAACTTGCAGGAAGATTTTTTACTTCGACTTCTACATTTTTGCTGTATTCAAATTTACCATCGGTATCAACTTGTTTTAGTCTATAAACATATTTGCCATAAACTGCTTTGTTATCAACAAAACTATAACTCTTAGGTGAATTTGAGTTTCCATTACCGTTAACGAATCCAAGTTTTGAGAAATTCCCTGTTTTACCATCTGCATTAACCAAGGCTCTCTCAACGTCAAAACCATGATTACTAACTTCAGTTGCGGTTTCCCAATTAAGGACAACACCTTTGGGATCAGATTTAGCAACGAAAGAGGTTAATTCAACAGGCATAGGACTAGCAACATCACCAACAGTATAAATAATATAAGGTTTCGTTGTTGTTACGCCGGCAAGAATAGTGGAAGTAAAGGAATAAAGACTACCGCTTGTTGAAGTACCTGTAACATCAGTTCCTGTATCAATTGTCTTGTTTGGCCAGGTATCGGCAGAAGCATCTTGATAAATTACAGCTTTTGTCATATCCTTACCAACACTCTCAGAAGGGTACCATTTTAAAGTCACATATCCATTATACGAAATATTTCCGG
>JAUZPC010000063.1 GCA_030706105.1 Bacteroidota bacterium
AGACTACAGATTTTATTAATTTTAAAATTAGAACTTTAGGCGGTAAACAAGCAGCAGATAAAGGAATAGCTTTATTCCCCCGTAAAGTTAACGGTAAATATGCAATGATTTCCAGACAAGATGGTGAAAACATAAGAATTATGTTCTCCGATGATATTTACATTTGGGAAGAGTCAACTATTCTAAAATCTCCCAAGTATGGGTGGGATGCAATACAGCTTGGAAATTGTGGTTCTCCTATTGAAACTCCTGATGGATGGCTTTTATTTACTCACGCCGTCGGACCCTTTAGAAGATATGTTTTATCTGCCTGCCTGTTAGACCTGAACGATCCGACTAAAATTATAGGTGATTTTTCTGAACCTTTATTAGAGCCGAATGACGAAGAAAGAGAAGGTTATGTCCCTAACGTTGTTTATACTTGCGGAGGTTTGTTATACAATAAAGATACTATCTTACTACCTTATGCTATGTCTGATTCTGCAACCGGGTTCGCAATTGTTAAAATTAACGATTTATTAAATAAATTTATTAGATAATACCATGGAAATTAAAAGATACGAAAACAATCCTATTATTCTTAAAAATAATATTAATTTTAGAGTTAATAGTATTTTTAATGCCGGAGCTGTAAAATATAATAATCAGTATTTACTAATTTGCAGAATTGAAATGCCCAATGGAAGATCCGCATTTATTAAAGCTGTAAGTAACGATGGTTATAGTTATAAATTAGACGATAAACCTTGTCTTACTTCCGATGACCATAAACAATATATCAGATATTGCGATTGGGGTATTGAAGATGCAAGAATAGTATTTATGGAAGGTAAATATTATCTTACTTATACCGGGTATTCCAAATACATGCCTGTTGTACTTTTAGCTGAGACAGTCGATTTTGAAAATTTCAATATTCTAGGACCCATTTCTGAGCCATCAAACAAGGACTGTTCGCTTTTTCCTGAAAAAATAAATGGTAAATATTATAGAATGGATAGACCAACTGCCGATAGCCGAAAAGACATTTGGCTAAGCAGCAGCCCTGATCTGATCCATTGGGGAAATTATCAAATACTTGCCGAACCATTGAGCGGTACTTGGGAAACAAATAAAATTGGAAATTCTACACCTCCAATTAAAACAGACGAAGGGTGGCTGTATTTATATCATGGCGTGAGGGGTTTTGAAATAAATAGTATTTATAAATTAGGAGTAATGCTTCTTGATTTAAAGAATCCAGCCAAGATTATCGGACGCTGCTCAGAACCAATTCTGGCCCCTGATTTAGATTATGAAAGAATTGGTGATGTCCCTAATGTCGTTTTTAGCAATGGATGGATTGCAGAACCGAATGGCAATATTAAAATTTATTATTCAGGCGCTGATACAAATATATGCTTAGCCGAAACATCCATAAAGGAATTACTTGATGCATGCAGATAAGTCACTGATAATTATTTGTTTCTTAGTATTAGTTGGCAGTATTTTTCCCCAAACTAAATCATTAGTAAATCCGAAACACTTAGATGATTTGTATGAAGAGATTTCTGTTAACAATAACAACATGGCTATTATTCATATCTATGCTGATTACCCTACATATAAGTGGGTTGATGCTTCAGGAGAAGGAATTACTTGTGTTGATGATGTAGCCCGTGCCTCTGTCTTTTATATGAAATATTATAATTACACACATGATTCAGTTTATCTGAATAAAGTAAAAAGACTAATTAATTTTGTATTGCACATGCAATCCGAAAACGGATATTTTTATAACTTCATGATGGCGGATCATTCCATTAATAAAACATACAAAACAAGCATCGCTGAACCAAATTGGTGGACGTGGCGTGCAGTCTGGTCTTTAACATTTGTTCAAAAATATTTAACAAATGATATTGAACTATCCAACAAAATAAACACATCTCTGGAAAAGTCTTTTACTGCAATAAAAAAATATTTACCTCTGAATTCAGATAAAAAAAGCATTAATGGTGTTTTACTTCCTAAATGGCTGCCCTTTGAGACCGGAGCAGATCAGTCTTCAATTTTGCTTATAGCGCTTTCAGCTTACTATGAAAATCACAAGGATCAGGATGTACTCCCATATATTAATAGTCTTGCTGACGGTATTATGTTAATGCAGGTTAAAGATAAATCAGCGTTGATTAATGGGGCTTTTTTAAGCTGGGAAAATACATGGCACGCATGGGGAAACTCACAGGCTTATGCCCTATTATATGCAGGTTCTATAATTAACAATAAAAAATATTTAAAAGCTGCTTATAACGAGATAAACCATTTTCATAAATATTTGCTTTCCAAACAATTCCCAAGCTCTTTTGAACTCTCTTATTCGGATAACAAATTAAATAGTTATAAAGAATCCAAATACACTCAAATAGCTTATGGGATAAGACCCCTGATTTATTCTAATTTAAAAGCTTATAATATTACAAAGAATAAAAAATTTGCAAAACAAGCAAAAGAAATTGCCGGGTGGTTTTGGGGGAAGAACATAAAAAAACAACAGATGTATTTCCCTGAATCAGGAATTTGCTATGATGGCCTTGATGAAGACCGGGTAAATAAAAATTCCGGCGCTGAATCCACAATTGAAGGCTTATTATCATTAATTGAATTGGAACAAAATAATATTTTTATAAAAGATTAAATATGATGAAAACTATTAATTATATTTTGATTCTGATAGTAGTTGCATATTTTGATATTACAGGACAGCAAATAAACATTCCGCGAATAGAGTCCATGCCAAATCTACCCGCACCCTATACAATGAGAAATTGGCACAATGTTGCTTTAGGATATGATTCTCTTGTATTTAACTTTAACCTGACCGGACAATATTTACCGTTAGGTAATTTCTATTCCAATACAATAAACTACCCGCACCCTTCATTTAGATTGGAGACTGTTGTTGGTAGTACTGTTGCCAATAAAAATGAAGCTATTAATGTTTTACCGGCTGTCATTTCGGCTTCTTTAAATGGTATTAATAAAAGCAGCCAAAATGGAAACAACTATGTCCTGATGTGTGAAGAGTTTTTTAACAGGCAAAATGGAACAAACCTTTATTTAAATGGACCTTCTTCGGGAACAGGAGACGATTGGTGGTATGAAACTATGCCAAATGTCTTTTTCTATCAAATGAATTATCTCTACCCACATACCGGTGATTTTGATTTTCAATTTTCAAAAGTTGCTGATTTATGGAAGCAGGCAGTGGATACTATGGGAGCGAGTACTACACCATGGACAATACCTGTAATGTTATACCGTGCTTTTAATTTTTCGACATGGAAAGGAACAACTTCAGGGGTCTTGGAACCCGAAGCAGCAGGAGCAATCTCCTGGATTTTGTATAATGCTTATGTTAAAACCGGAAACAGTAAATATAGAATTGCCGCAGAACAATCGCTTGAGTTTTTAAATTCACTGACGTCTAATCCCTCTTATGAACTGCAATTAGGGTATGGTGTGCAAACAGCAGCAAGAATGAATGCAGAGATTAGAACAAATTTTGATATCGAGAAAATGTTTAATTGGTGCTTTAATGTTGGTCCTTTAAGAGACTGGGGAAGCATTTTAGGTAACTGGGGAGGATATGACGTTAATGGAATGATAGGAGAAGTGTCTTCCAATGATTACGCATTTATAATGAATACTTTTGAACTTGCCGGAGCATTAGCCCCTGCTATAAGGTATGACAGCCGTTTTGCAAGAGCATTCGGTAAATGGATATTAAATGCAGCTAATTCGGCAAGGTTACTTTATCCCAATTATTTACCACAACAAAACCAGGATAGTTATGCCTGGGCATCTGCCTATGATCCGTATTCCTACATAAGCCATGAAGCTATGAGAAAAACGGAGGCTGGGCAATCACCTTACGCAACCGGTGATGCAATTTCCGGAGGATGGGGTTATACAAACTTAATGCTATATTCTTCTTCCCATTCCGGAATATTTGGGGCTATAATTGATACTACGAATGTAGAAAAAATATTAAAAATAGATTTACTTAAAACTGACTATTATCATAATGAAGCTTATCCAACTTTCCTTTATTTTAACCCTTATAGCGAAAATAAATCAGTCACCATAAACGTTGGGACATCTCCGGTAAAAATTTATGATGCAGTCTCAAAAGCTTTTATTAGTGGTTCGGTAACAGGAAATACAAATATTACAATTTCGGCTAATTCAGCTATTGTTGCCGTACTTACTCCGGCTGCAGGTTTGCTAACCAGCGACCTTAATAGAATTTTAGTAAATGGAGTAGTGATTGATTTTAATTCCGGACAAGCTATTCTGAATTTTCCCCCAAGAATAAAAAGTCTTTCTGCAATTAGTGATTTATTGGCGAAGGGAGATTCCACAGCAATTTATTGTACTGCAGCTGACGATCATACTAATCCGTTAACCTATCAATGGAGCACCAATATAGGAACCATTTTGGGAAACGGAGATAATATTTCTTATAAATCAGTTTCAGATACAGGCACTGCCACTATTAAATGTAAAGTTATTGATGGAGGGAATTTAATTGACAGTTCTTCAATTCAAATAAAGATTGTCCCTATTATTATCAGGCCTTTGAAAATCATCAATATAAAAGCGTTCCCCAGAAAGATTAACCTTGGTGCAAATTCCATTTTAAATATTCACGTCTCCAATGTAAATTCCGGCCATTTAACATATTACTGGGCTGCTGATGGCGGCAATATAGCAGGAACAGATAGTATAGTAAATTATACGGCCCCTTCTTTGAGCGGTGATTATAATATTAGTTGTAAAGTTGTAGATAATTATAATTCTCAAGATTCTATAAGTTTTAAAGTTGAAGTGCGAAACCTTAATAATCCACAAACAGGTAATTTAATTGCGTCCTATCCTTTTAATGGCAATGCCGGTGATGTCAGCGGTAACAACCTTAATGGATTAGTAAATGGAGCGGTATTGGTTAAGGATAGATTTAACCACTCCAACAGTGCTTATTATTTCAATGGAATTGAAAACAGTATTACGATTAATAATAATCCGATTTTAAATTTTCAGAATTCAATTACAGTTAATTTTTGGATAAAAGTTGGAGATTTCTTTAATCGTGAATCTTACCCTATCTCTCACGGAAATTGGGAAAGCAGGTGGAAGACCTCTATAGCAAACAATAAAATAAGATGGACAATAAAAACAACTTCCTCCGTAAAAGATTTAGATTCGGAGAGTAATATCTACAAAGATTCACTATACAATATAACTTTATGGTATGATGGAAATGAAATGGAGTTATACATAAATAATTACTTAGATTCATTTGTCCCCTTTTCCGGTTTGATTAATCAAACTACTTATGGGATCTCAATTGGGCAATCCCTGCCAAACAATACTCAATATGGATTTAAAGGTGTTCTTGATGATATCAAAATATATAATTACGGCTTAGCATTAGATGAAATAAATTCATTATATGACATAACCTCAGTAAAAGATAATTACCCTGTAATTCCCTCCGAGACTCAATTATTTCAAAACTACCCTAACCCTTTTAATCCGGCAACAACTATCAGGTTCAATCTTAGTTCAACTTCAAATGTTACATTAATAATATATGATATTTTAGGCAGGGAAATAGAAACTGTCCTGAATAAACTTCTAAAGCCGGGAGAATATTCAATTAATTTTAACGGAAAGTATTTATCAAGCGGAGTATATATTTATCAGCTTAAATATGGACAAACTTCAATAAGAAAAAAAATGATGTTTCTAAAATAATGGATTAACTATGAAAAAGATTTTATTAGATAAAAATTGGCAATTTAAAATTAATTCAAAAGTTGACAACAAAACCGGAGTTAAGGAAAATAAATGGTATAGAGCTTATGTACCCGGAACAGTGCATACCGATTTGCTAAAAAATGATTTAATTGATGATCCCTTTTACGCAGACAATGAGCTGTTTATTGAATGGATTTGTAATACTGACTGGATATACCAAAATGTTTTTGATTTGCCCAAAGAACTAATTGGCAAAGAAAATTTGGATTTAATATTTGAAGGAATAGACACAGTCGCCGAAATTTTCTTGAACAGCAAATTATTAGGTAAATGTGATAATATGTTTTTGGATTATCAATTTAATGTTAGCAAATTACTAAAACCGACTAAAAATTTATTAGAGATAAAATTTCTTTCTCCCTTAAACTATGCAAAAGCTCTTGAAAAAAAATATGGGAAACTTCCTGTTGCGTTGAATTCTGAACGCGTATATATCAGAAAGGCTCAGTACTCATTTGGCTGGGACTGGGGCCCTTCATTTCCTACAATGGGTATTTGGAAAAATATTTATCTGGCTGAAAAAGATAATGTTGAAATTGAGAACTTTTCCATGGATACATTATCCTTAGGCAGTGACTCTGCGCTTGTTAATATTAAAGCCGATATAGAGAATAATACAAATGCTGAATTAAGATATTCAATTTGTATTAGCAGCAACGATGTTATTGTTTCTAATATTAAAGATACTTTAGTAAATAATAATATTGACATAAAATTTGAAATTAAAAATCCTAAGCTCTGGTGGCCAAACGGTTATGGACTACAAAATCTTTATGATCTTAAAATAGAAATTTCCGATATCAAAGATAATGTACTAACATTGCTAGAGAAAAAAATCTGTATAAGAACACTTACCCTATTAAGAAAAGACGGAAATGGAAATAACATTTTTATGTTTGTTGTAAATAACCAGCCTGTATATATAAAGGGCGCCTGCTGGATTCCCGGAGATTCTTTCCTGCCCAATTTTGGGTATGATAAATACCAATCGTTTCTTTCATTAGCAAAACATGCTAATATGAACATGATAAGAGTTTGGGGAGGCGGTATTTATGAGAATGATGAATTTTACAATTTATGCGATGAATATGGTTTATTAGTCTGGCAGGATTTTATGTTTGCTTGCGCCGCTTATCCAGAACAAGAATATATCAAAGACAGTATAATAAAAGAGTTAAAATATAATATAAATAGATTGAAGTGGCATGGAAGTATAGCTATATGGTGCGGCAATAATGAAAACGAATGGAATTGGTTTCAGGAACAAAAGACACCTATTACTCAAATGCCGGGATATGTTTATTATCATTCAATTATTCCTGATTTACTAAAACAGCTTGATCCTAACCGGCCCTATGTCCCCTCAACACCATTTGGAGATGATGACGACCCTTCCTCAATGACAAGCGGCAATAGACATCAATGGCAGATTTGGAGTATGTGGAAGGACTATAACGAAGTTACAAACGATAATGCGTTATTCATTACTGAATTTGGATTCCAAGGACCAGCAAACAGACTTACACTTGAGCAGGTTATTCCCGAAGAACAGCAGTCTTCTCAAAGTTATCTTTTTGAATTCCATAATAAACAAATTGAAGGAAATGAACGAATTTTCAAATTTTTATCGGCACATCTCCCTGTATCTACAAAATGGAAAGATTTTATTTATTTAGCACAACTGAATCAGGGACTGGCATTAAAAACTTGTTTTGAACATTGGATAACAGAATCGCCAAATACATCAGGAGCTATTGTATGGCAGCTTAATGACTGTTGGCCTGTAACAAGCTGGGCTTTGATAGACAGCAATATTACGCCCAAAGCTGCTTTTTACTTTACTATGCATGCCTTTAACAACAA
The DNA here is from genome assembly GCA_030706105.1 of Bacteroidota bacterium. Taxonomy (GTDB): domain Bacteria; phylum Bacteroidota; class Ignavibacteria; order Ignavibacteriales; family Ignavibacteriaceae; genus JAUZPC01. The sequence goes on from JAUZPC010000063.1 coordinate 7,726, forward strand.
TATTGCTTCCATTCAGAATAAAGAAAATGGAATCATTTGTAAATTATTTAATTTTTCCGATACAGAATTTAACGGTAAACTAGTTTTACACGAATTAAACCTGAGCAAAAACAAATTAAAAAAAGTTCATTCTTCCAATTACAAAATAAATAAATTCTGGTTTACCGAAGCAGAAACCAAATACAGATTAAAAGAAGATAAGAATAATATTCTGATATCATCCGTATATAATGCAAAAAATAAACTATTGCATCGTAATTTTTATATTGATCAGCCATGGAAATATATTGAACTGGAGAAAGCCAAAATTGAAATTTCCATAATTGGAAAAAAAGATAAATCCTTTGTTGAAATTACCACCGATAACCCCGCTTTCTTTGTTCATTTGGAAGCAGAAGGAGTTTTATTTAAAGATAATGATATTATTGTTATTCCCGGCGAGAAATATATATTTGAAATATTATCTGAGAAGAAAGTAAAGAAATCCGATATATCGGTTATGTGCTTAAATAATTATCTATAAAGGGACTATGTAATGAAATATTTTATGTTTGTTTTGTTTTTAAACTTCCTGGTAATTGCACAGTCAAATAATGATATTCAGGTCCATTTTGATAAAGATGCAAAAATTGAAGTCGGTAATGCCTTCTGTGGTATCGAGTTTCATCATAGCTATCCTGCCCCGCAAAGAATTAGTTTTTATTATCCTGTTGCAAACAGCATTGATATGAGTACTGATTATTGGAAACGAGATACTTCATTCATTATGTCAATGGGTTTAAAAGTAAATGATAATATAAAAGAATTAATTGGAAAAACCCCCTTTGCATTTGATTTAACCCCATATTATGCGCATTTTTCAAAGACTACAAAGAATTATAAAATAAATATTTCTTATGATTTCTGCAAAAACAAGCCTGCTTTTGTTCTTACAATAGAAATTGAGAACACTTCGAACAAGGATAATAAGTATGAATTCTTTACTGAATTGCTAACTTCGCTTAAGACCTGCCATTCATATAAATTAGTGAACAATCCAACAGCAAAGTATCTTGATAATGTTTCAGGAATAAATTTTAACTATCAGGATAAACTGGTGCAAAATGCTCAGGTATTTATTCTAAATGCAGGGACCAAACCTTCTAAATTTTCTGCCACTGTTAATTCTGATTATCCAAACAATGATTGTTCAGACTGGATAAACGATAACCAGTTTTCCGGCGCTCAGAACAAGCCTGGCGTTGTATCTACGTACACACATAATTTGAAGCCAAAAGAAAAATTTAAGATTGTACAAATTATAGGCTCATGTGTTGAGCAAGACTGCAATTCTATTTTCCCATATTTGATTCAAAATTATAAAGATGAAGTAAAGCAAAATGAAAACTCCATTCTATCTAAGATTAAAACTATAAAGCTTAAGAACTCCGATAATTACTTACAGCATAGTATATATTGGGCGGCTGCTTTATTGGAAGTTAATAAACATTACATAGATAAAACTTTTCAGCCTATGCCCTGCCCCGCTGAATACAATTTTTATTTTACTCATGATGTCCTTTTAACCGATTTAGCAAGAGTAAATTTTGATCTGCCTCAAGTTAAAAGTGATTTAAACTTTATTATTTCACATGCAGACAGCAATAAAATAATACCCCACGCATATTATTGGCTGGACTCAGCTTACACAACCGAATATTGTACACCCGATAACTGGAATAACTTTTGGTTTATCATTGCCTCTGCCAGCTACATAAATAAATCCAATGATAATGTTTTAGCAAATGCATTATATCCTTATCTTGAAAAATCTTTAGAACAGACTTTATTGAATAAACAAAAAGATAACTTGGTTTGGGCATTTCGACCGGATTGGTGGGACATAGGCAGTAATTTTGGGCCGCGTTCTTATATGACAATTTTATTGATTAAATCTTTAAGAGATTTTTCCGACATCTCAGAAAAGTTAAACAGAAATATTCCGGATGTTAGCAAATACAGACTGCTTGCCGACTCAATTCAGGTGCAATTAAACAAACTACTTTGGGATAACAATAAAAATTATTTAATGAATTATTGGGCAAATAATGTAAAAGACGAACATTACTATATGGGATCTTTATTGGCTGCGCATTTTGATATGATAGATAAAGATAAAAAATTGAAAATGATTACTACGGCTAAAAATGTTCTGCTGGATCCTAAACTTGGCATTTATGCTGCTTACCCAATGGACTTTGATAAACTTATTGATTTCTTAAAATTTGCCGGAAATGAAGCCGGCGACCCTTATTATTACATAAATGGTGGAATATGGCAGCATGCTAATGCCTGGTACGCATTAGGATTAAATAGTATTGGACAAAAAGATGAAGCATTAAAATTTATCCGCAACACTATGACAGTAAAAGGAATAATGGAATCTCCAAACGGCCAACCGGCTATGTATGAATACCGGAACGGGGATAAATCTAATAAAAATATTTACGGAATGATAGATAAACCTCAATTTATGTGGGCTGCCGGATGGTATTTGTATAGTCTGTATAATATAAAATAGACAATTCGACATATTGATTGTATTACATTGATTATTTCACTGAAGTCTTTAATACGATTTGCTATCTAAATTATTGTCCTTTATCAAGGAACTATATTTCAGCAATAATTCCAATACTTGGGAGAATGCCAAATCCTTTCTGCTTTTCAGATTCCATTTTTCTTCTATTCCATGAAACTGAAGAAACGTTTTTCCTATTGTAAATATTCTGAATATCAATGTAGGCTACTAACGACCAAAGTTCAAAATTAAATCTCCTATCAACCCTAATATCCAAGCTGTGGTTTGCATACAGTCTCTCAGAGTTATACTTTGAAATATCCTGTGTCCCATCCAAATTGTATGGAGTTGTCGGTCTTCCGGTAGAATATCTAAATTTAACACTTGCCTCCCATTTCTCATTCAGGATATATCCTCCGGAGAGGCTAAATATTATTTTTTGATCATAGCCACCTATCCGGCTGA
>JAUZPC010000064.1 GCA_030706105.1 Bacteroidota bacterium
CTTTGCGAGCCACCAGGATGGCGTCGCCCGCGTCCACAATCACCAGCCCGGAAACGCCCAACGTGCCGATCAGATGCTTGCATTGTTTCCCATTTAACCTCAATAAGATAACTTATAGCTTTAAAAGTATAAAACGATATACCTAAAGGAATAAGCATTTCTACCGGCTGAATGGATTTATGTAATGTTGAGTTTGCTATTTCTATAAAAAAATTAGTGTACTTAAAATAACCAAGCAGAAATAAGTTGGCGGCCACTCCAAGATAAAACAAAATATTTTTAGAAATCCCCCGCCCTTTTTCTATTCCTATTCCGATTGAATAATTAAAGAGAGCTGAAGCCAAAAGCAGCAATACTAAACTGCCGCTCAGTTTATAGTAGAAAAACACTGAGAACAACAGTAATACTGAGACCCTTAAAATTTTATTTTTTGCTGTAAGCCTGTTTACTAAAAGCAGCAAAATAAAACAGAACAAAAATAAACTTGATTGGAATACTAACGGATCTGCGTTATCAAATTGCAACAAAGTCCAAAGTTTGCCAAAATCAATTAGGTTATTCATAATCTTTCTTAACTTTTATTTTCAGCTTTGGAATCAACCAATTTTTGAAGATCACCAATACATTTTAGCTTAAGCACTTCAATGTTTTTAAATCGAACGCCATACTCCTTTTCAACAGCGATAATGACATTTATGTGGTTAAGAGAATCCCATCCGGGAACTTCATCTGCACGCATAGTATCCTGGATATCGTAGTCATCCAATTTTAATTCTTTTAGAATTGTTGCTTTAAGTCTTTCTGAAATCATAATTATACCCATTCAATATTTTCGTTATTGTTAATTCTTTCTTTATTAGCTTTTCTGCTTGGTTTGCCCGCAGAGCTTTTAATAAGCCACCTGGCGGGGACCAGATAAATTTTCTTTATAGTAACATCCATAAGCATACCTGCTTTAAGAATGGCCATTTTTAATTGCTTTTGATCATCACGAAGAGATATGTTAGTCTCTACAATAACACTAACCTGTTCACTTCCAATCTCTTCATCATACTCGCCAAAGGCCACAACACGGCCTGGAATGACACCCTCAACTTTACTTAATGTATCTTCAACATCTTCAGGATAAATATTATTACCGGCAGCAATAATAACATCTTTTTTTCTGCCAATTACATAATAATTACCATTATGCTTAAATCCGAAATCACCGCTATAATACCATCCATCCTGAACAGCTTCGGCAGTTTTTTCCGGATAATTTCTGTATCCGTCAAACATAGAGACTGATTTAATGACAACTTCGCCAATAGCATCATCACCAACGGGAATTCTGTTATCATCAACAATTTTTATTTCACAGCCATTAACAAGCTTGCCGGAAGAAACACAAATCCTTGAATTGTCAATTGAGCTATTTGCAACAATTTTACCTGCGGACATGGCGTTCCTGTCAGCATATATAAATGCAGGATCTACTCCCGGTTCAGTTTGAGTAACAGCATAGGTAGTTTCGGCCATTGCATAGCAGGTAGCCAGAACATGCTTCTTAAGCCCGTATTTACTGAATCTTTCGTAAAATTTCTTATGACTTTCATAACGAACAGGCTCACTGCAATTAATAATCATCCGCCAGCTTTCAAGAGAAATATCTCCAATTTCTTCAATATCTTCATCCTGAATTTTATCAGCCATTAAATTATAAGAGAAATTTGGCAGCCAGCTTAAAGAAGCTTTCTCTTTCGAAACCACTTCCAAAAGTAATGAAGGAATCATTACCCACTCAAAAGTGTCAATTTGAATTTGAGTCATGCCATAAGCAAGCGGAATATGGTAAGCAGCAATTAAGCCCATATCATGATAAAGCGGCAGCCACGATGCAACTTTATCTGACTCAGAAAAATGAATTGCTTCGGCGTAATTTTGAACATGATCTAAAACTGCCTTATGTGAAAGCAATACAGGCTTTTGCAAACCGGTAGTTCCTGAGGAGTGCTGCAATAAAAACGGATCGCTGCTTTTAATTGAATTTTGAGTTTCAATAATATCACTTACAATTGCAGGATCCTTTTCTTCACTTAGATCCCACTCCAAAGCAAACTGAATTCCTTTAATGGTACTGGTTTCATGGTTTACCAAGGGGGCAATAATTTCTTCAAGACTCCTCTCACTTACAATCCAGTCCAACCCTGATCGCTTGGACATTCCTTCAATTCCCTGCCGGAATTTATCAGGATGAAGGCGGGGATTTGGATAAGCCAAAACCGCAGGGATAGCTCCTGCAAGTGAAATACCCATATAAATAGGGTAAAACTCAATATTATGCTTAAGGATTATTGCTACAACTTCATCTTTTTTAATCCCGTTTTTTCTTAACGCATAAGCATATTCTTCAGCTTTAGCATATAGATTTTTAAATGTCCATCTGAATGGTTCTTCACCTGCAAACCATAAAACTATAGCGTCTTTATCAGGCTTAGTTTCAGCGTTATGTTTCCACACTTTCCAAAGTATTTTGGAGTCAAGATTTTTATTCATTTTATTATTTTATTGTATCCTGGTTAATATTTGTTGAGTCATTGTTCTGAATTTTATCTGTTTGAGTATTTTGCAGAGAGTCAGGTTTAACATCCATGAACAGATCAAACTGTTTTGTCTTATAGCCCGCAATGTTTGTATTTTCAGGAATGCGCTGCATGCACAGTAACACAACTAACGCAGCTAAGAATAAAATTATCACCTGATTTTTAGGATTATTAAAAAAATTCTTCATTTTTTACATCAGAAATTGATTTTTGTTAAATAACCATTAACCTGCTCTGCCCACAAAAGATAAGCCGGGCCCTTTAGATGAACACCATCATAAGTAAATTCACTTTTTAGTGTCCCTTCAGGAGATAGTAATGGATTAAGATCGATGAACTCAATTTGTTTTTCTTTGCAATACTGTTTTAATAAAGCGTTTAGCTCAGAAACAACTTTATTCTTTTCAGCATAATGATTATACTTAGAGCTGACATAAAGAGTTGACTGCACAACAACTTTAATATTCCGCATAAGGATATCTTCAATCAATTTTTTATAATTGCCAAAAACTATTTCCGCAGAGTCATTATTATAGATATCATTTATTCCACCTTCAGTAAAAATTATCTTAGGCTTTAATTTATAAATTTCCTGCACTCTTTTATAAAAACCGGTTAGGACGTCCGAGACCACTCCTCTTTCAGCAACATCATTCCTGTTAAGAAGCATTGGCCAATTACCGCCATGGGTAATGGAATTGCCAAGCATAACAATTTTAAATTGAGGAGTTAACAGAGAGTCAGGGGCGGTGCTTTCACTTAATGGTACCTGGGCATAAGTCCAAAACCAAAGAAGCGAAAAGGCAAAAACATATTTAATTTTAATTGCAGCCAAGTAATTATTCAATATTGTGGAAATAATCTCATATTCAGATAATTAATATATTGCTTTAATAAGAAAAATCAAAAACAAATAATCATTCTAAAGGGATTTCATCCATTTATGAATTGCTGATTGATTTTGTGATTGCGTGAATATCAGTCAGGCTCCCCCTTCGCAAGGGAGATAAAAGGGGGATCCGTTAAATCTTGAGGCGAATTATTGAGAGATAAAATAATGGCCAATATATTTTCTGCAATCCTGCCAGCCGAATGGCGCTACTCAGGAATTCCGGAAGATGTGGTATATTTATTTCGCCCCGAATCGTCTTGCGACTTCATTCGGCCTGCCACTATGTGGGGCTACAGATACGGGGAGAAATATTGGCTATGAGTCCAGAATTACTTCGGACACTCGAGGCAGAATTTCTTTTCCCCTTAACAAGGGGATCCTAGCCTATGATGAGGAACCTTTTCTTAAAATTGTACTAAACGTAAATTTTAAGATTATCAAATTACAAATGCCGGTATCTGAATTTTCCATTTATTTTGTTTATATTCTTATTTAACTTTAAATTTGATTTTTACTTTTGAAATTAATTCCTGCTATTTAAGAGGATTTATAAAACAATTTGCGCTTTACTGTCACTCTGAATTAGCATCATGCATTTTGGTAAGAAGTTCAAAATACCGTTAAATTATATTATTAAATAATTGAAGTAAGATTGCCTAACTACAATAAAATGAAAAAGATATTTGTAATTGCTAAAAGAGAATTCTTGGATAAAGTAAAGACAAAAATCTTTTTTATTTCTCTATTCTTAACACCCATAATAATAATCGGTTTTGCAGTCACCCCTGTTTTTTTATCGACTGAAACAATCAGCCGAAGCAATGTTATTGGCATTTCCGGAGCTGATTCCTCAACTTTCAACCTGTTAAAAGACAACGTAGAAAGAAACAACGCAAAGTATAATTTCCAGTTGTTTACAGTTTTAGACGTTACAAACTGGCACTCACCTTCCAGCAAAGTCTTTGCCGATTCGCTTTTTAAGATTAGAATGATCCAAGTATGCATTAATGTTAATAAGAGTGATCTAAAATCTGTTAGTATTTCACATACAAAAGATATCCCCGAAGATAAATTTCTGCTGATTGAGCAGGCAATAAATAAAAGCTATTTGCAGACCCGGCTTTCCGGATTAAATATCAATCAATCTAAATTGGACGAAATAGCTAACAGTGAATCCAAAATCCAAAAAAATTTAATTGTACTTCCGAATTCAGACCTTGGTCAAATACTGATAGCGGCATTATCCTTAGTCTCCCTTTTTATTGTTATAGTAATGTACACCGGAGGAATGTACGTTAGAAGTTTTTTTGAAGAAAAAGCTTCTAATCTGCTGGAACTTCTCCTTTCAAGCTGTACTTCAACTGAAATTTTACTGGGCAAAATTGCAGGACTCGTTTTGACCGGAGTATTCCAAATCTCGATTTGGTTTTCGTTTTTTATTCTGGCTGATTACTTTGGCCTGTATTCTTTCCAGATTAATAGTATTGCGTTGATAACTTTTTTTATATTAGGATTTATCTTCTATACTACGCTTTTTGTCGGATTAGGCTCCATATTAAAAACAGAACAGCAGGCTCAGCAAGTAACCATCTACTTAAGCATACTTTTATTTATGCCATTAATGGTACTTTTATCATCTATAACCAAATATGATTTTAAGATTATGGATTATTTCATATATAATCCGCTTACTTCCCCAACCGCAATGATATTAAAGATTAACTCAGCAATATATTCCATTTACGACATTGTAATTTCAATAATAATACTTTTGGCCTCAACAATAGCAATGTTCTTTGTATTAAATAAAATATTTGCCCATAAAATGCTTTCACCCAAATGATAGAGCTGGCATCATTTTCAGCGGCAGTTTTCCCAATTATTTTGTACCTGTTGTTTCTTTGGAAATTTGACAGGTATAACAGGGAGCCGTTTAGATATGTTTTAATGAACTTTTTTTGGGGCTGCATAGGTTCAGTAATATTTACTCTGCTGATATCCTCTTTTTTTAACTTTTTTACTTCAATTATCATAACAGATAAAAAAGTTCTTGACAATATAAACACAATAGTATTTGCTCCGGTTATTGAAGAGACAGTAAAAGGTGCCTTCCTGTTGATTTTTATATTTTCAAAAGAAATGGAGAATACTTCAGAAGGGATTATCTATGGTGGAGCTATAGGGCTTGGCTTTGGAATGAGCGAAAATTTCCTTTATTTTTTGGCAAATACCCAGAATATATACAATTGGATTGCAATTGTAATAATCAGAACGCTTTTTTCTGCAATAATGCACTGCGTTGCCACTGCAACTTTTGGGGCTTCAATAGGCTATGCCAAATTCAAAGGAGGATTTATTGCCCTTATTGCACCATTTTTAGGTATTGCCATTGCCATTTTTATTCACTTTTTTTGGAACCTTACTGTTTCATTTAACAGCACTTACTGGTTAGGCTTAGCATTTGTGGTAATTTGTATTGTTATTTTCATTGTCCTTTATGCAGGTGCTATTTCCAATGAAAAGAAAATTATTTATAATGAGCTTATTGAAGAAGCTTATGCCGGGCTTATTCCAATAAACCACATAAATATTCTTACTTCCTCCCTAAGAAATTCACGGGGATGGTTTAATGAATACTATAAAGATTTTTATATTAAAACTGCCGTTACCCTGGCACTAAGGAAAGCTCAGGTAAGAAGTGCAAGAGGTTATAAACGCAATAAATACTTGAATGAAGTAGAAAATTGCCGCGATATTATCAGGAACTTATTTCACAATTTGAATCAATAATGAAGTACAACAGCGCTATTTATCTTATTCCCAACAATCCGGTCTTTAATAAAGATACCGTACCGGAATTTTTATCTTTTACTAAGGATGATACCGTTACTTTTTATTCTAATTTACTACTAAACAATAAAGAGAATATAGAGAAGATAACAATAGACTGTGAAAGAATCTTTTGCTTTGACGATACTGATAAGAACTTTACACCCGGTTTTTTGAAGGCAGAAGATAAAGCAGCGTATTTTAGTAATACTAAGGATTTACTTCAATTGCTAAAAAAAATGTCTGATTTCTTTTTTAATAACTACAGCAATAATTTGATTATTTTTGCTAATGCAATCGGCATCTCTTCGGCAGACATAGAAAAAGCACTAAACCTGCTTTCAATGGAAGATGAAGCCATAGTTGTAGGCAAGTGTTCAAACAACTCTATCTCTTTTATAGGTTTTAACCGCTTTAACCTTGCCTTATTTGAAGAAATTGATTTTAACAATTTGACTTATGACGGCTTTTTATCTACCATCTGCAAGCACAATAATTTTGTTCATATACTAGAAAAATTTTTAACAGTAACTAATTTGGAAGATTTTAAGCAAATGTACATTGAGCTTTCGAAAAAGGAAAGCATAGCATATTGCAGCAACACAATAAATGAAAATTTTACTCATCTGTTTATTGAATATAAGGAGCTGCTTAAATAATGAAGATCGGCATTTTTGGCGGAACATTTGATCCCATTCACGTTGGACATCTGATTGAAGCTCAGTACATAAGAGAAATTAGGAACCTTGATAAAATAATTTTTATTCCTGCATATATTTCACCCCATAAAACAGAGCAGCTTACTTCAAATGCAGCAGACAGGCTTAATATGCTTAAACTTGCCATTGAAGATGTACCCTACTTTGAGTATTCTGATATCGAAATCAATAAAAGCGTAGTTTCATACACAATAGATACTCTAAAAGTATTAATAAAAAAGTATGATGAAATTGAGTTGATAATTGGATTTGACAATATTAAAAAATTCGATACCTGGAAAGCCCCCGATAGCATTTTAAAGCTTTGCAAGGTAATAGTAATAAAACGAGAGCCTGGTAATGAGGTCCATCCGAGGAATAAATATATGGATATGGCTGTTTATGCTAATACACCTCAAATTGATATTAGCAGCACTGAAATTAGGGAAAGGGTTAGTAACAATTTGCCCGTAAATTTTTTAGTGCCTGAAAAAGTAAACAAATACATTTTAGAAAATAATTTATATAAGGAAAAATAGAGTGAAAATTTTAGTAACCGGAGGAGCAGGATTTATTGCTTCCAATATTACAGACGCACTTATTAACGAAGGTCACGATGTTGTTATTCTTGACAATCTTTCAACAGGACGTAAGGAAAACATAAATCCTAAAGCAAAGTTTGTATTAGGCGATATTACAAGTGACTTAACAAAACTTTTTGATGAGGAGAAATTTGATGTTGTTAATCATCATGCTGCACAAATGGATGTAAGGAAATCAGTTGCAGACCCTACTTTTGACGCTACTGTAAATATTTTAGGCACAATAAACTTATTACAGAACTGTGTAAGAACCGGTGTAAAGAAATTTATGTTTGCTTCCACAGGCGGTGCTGTTTATGGTGAACAGGATTACTTCCCTGCTGATGAGAAGCATCTGACTTTTCCTCTTTCTCCTTATGGCATTTCAAAAATGTCAGTTGAAAAATATATTTATTTTTACAACAAACAATACAACTTAAAATACTCTATCCTTAGATATGCAAATATATACGGACCAAGACAGAATCCGTTTGGTGAAGCGGGGGTAGTTGCAATTTTTACTACAAAATTCTTAAACAAAGAGCAGCCGATAATAAACGGCCCCGGCACCCAGACAAGAGATTATGTGTTTGTTGGTGACGTTGTTAAAGCAAATTTAACTGTTCTTAATGATGAAGATGACACAATTTATAATGTCGGTACCGGAATAGAAACAGATGTTAACCAAATATTTCATATATTAAACGATGCTACGGGAGCTAATCTTGAAGAAAAGCATGGACCTGCATTGCCCGGTGAACAATTAAGAAGTGTGATCACATCAGATAAACTATTTGGCAAATTTGGCTTTCGCCCTTCCATAAAGATGAAGGAAGGATTGGAAACCACACTTAATTATTATAAAAATCTTATAAAGTAATAAAAATGTTAGAAAATAAATTTCTTGAAAAATTAAAAGACGGCGACAGACGTTATACTGCACGAGCAATTAGTGTTATAGAAACAGGTGACAGTAATTCAGCTTCCATGATGAAAATAATATACCCTTATACGGGTTCAGCATACAGAATCGGCATAACAGGACCTCCGGGAGCCGGCAAAAGCACAATTACTAATCAATTGACTAAGTTTTACCGTTCACAGAACAAAAGAGTAGGCATTATTGCGGTGGATCCTACAAGTCCTTTTACCGGTGGGGCGTTATTAGGCGACCGTGTTAGGATGGCGGATATTGGTTATGATGAAGGAGTATTTATCCGCAGCATGGCTACCAGAGGCAGCTTGGGCGGACTTAGCAAAAAAGCAGTTGATGCAGCAGACGTTCTGGATGCCGCAGGTTTTGATATAATACTTTTTGAGACTGTTGGTGTCGGTCAGTCAGAGCTGGATATTGCAAAAGCCGCCGATACCACCATAGTGGTTTTAGTTCCTGAAAGCGGTGACTCTGTGCAGGCTATGAAAGCGGGATTAATGGAAATAGCTGATTTCTTTGTATTAAACAAAAGTGACAGGCCGGGATCAGACCAGGCTGTTGTTGCTCTTAATACAATTTTAATGATGCGCCCTCATGATATGCATAGCTGGATGCCCAACATTATCAGATCCATAGCTTCAGAAAATAAGGGTATTGAAGACATTGCCAAAGAAATTGAACGGCACTTTCAGTATCTTAAAGATAATGACAAATTCCTTAAAAGAAGAGAAGAAAAAACTAAGTTTAGAGTAAAGGAAATTGTTGAAGAAAGACTTAGAGCCAAGCTTTGGAATACCGAGAATGTACTTTCCATGGAGGCTTCACTACAGCAGGTAGTGCTTGGCAGCCTGTCCCCTTATCAACTGGCTGATGAGTTAATAATAAGTTTTAAAAATCACATAACCCAGTAAATTACTTTTCAAAATATCTCTCTTATAAACTAACAGCTTATAAGAGAGAGTTATTTTAGAAATACTCTGTTTTTACCCGTTTATATTTAAGAAACAAAGGAACTGCGTATTCAAGCTATTATTTGTTGTGTTTAATTATCCATTACTTAAGTATAATCATCTTCTTTGTCTGTGCATAATCATTAACCTTAAGAGTATAAAAATAAATTCCTGAACTTAAATTGTTGTTCTTAAACGCATAAACGTAATTCCCCGGTTCTTTTCTCTCATTAACAAGTACTGCTTTCTCTTTGCCTAATATATCATAAAGCTTTAACGTAACCACTCCGGCTTTTGCAATAGCATATTTTATTGTTGTACCTGGATTAAAAGGGTTGGGGTAATTCTGTGCAAGTGAATAAGTGAGCGTATATTGTAGATTTACTTCATTTGCTAAATAATAATATTTATAATTTCCGTCATAATCAATTTGTTTTATGCGGTAATTATAAGCATTTGGGGCTAAATTATTATCAGAATAAGAATAATTATTTACCTCTGTAGTTGTTCCTTTCCCTTTAATAAAACCAATGCGTTTAAATTCAGTTTTTAAGTCTTTCCTTTCAATCTCAAAACCATAATTATTCTTTTCAGTAGCCGTTGCCCATTTAATTGTAACACTGTTCTTGCTAATAGTTGAAGCAAATGAAGTTAGTTCAACAGGAACGGTAATACTATCAACAAGGATTTCATTGTAATTTGTAATATCATTGAGGATGTACCCACCTAATGCAAATAATTTCATTTTATTGTTTATTTTCAAACTTGTTATTGATGTACCGCAGGTATTAAAATTTTTTGGCGGCATTATATGCCATGTATCATTATCGGGGTTGTACAAATAACATTCATTTTCACTATTCCAAAAATCCGTTCTACATCCGTTCAATACAATTATTCCCTTTTCTCCCCATGGGGCTGCGTTCCATCTAAATCTGGTTCCTAATGGATAGTCAGTGCCCCGATGCCATATAATACTATGGTCGAGTTGTATATTGCCTATATAAGTAGTAGAATATGCTGAATGTGAGTCAGCACCGCCGACATAAATAATTTTATTTCTAAATATTGTTAATGCCCCTGCAAGACTCGGTAGTTGAAAAGAATCCAATTCCCGCCAGCTGTCATTATCGGCATTGTAAAGAAAGATCCTATGATTATCTACATAACCATGATCGCCCCCGAGAACATAAATTAAACTATCCTGATAAGA
>JAUZPC010000065.1 GCA_030706105.1 Bacteroidota bacterium
ATGAATTTTATTTCATAATTTAACTCTTTCAAGCCTTTTTCAATTTTAGCTCTGTCGCCAACTACAACCCAGATAATATTATCAGGATGCAATGTTTTAACAGCAGCTTTAGTAATGATATCGGTATTGAGAGCTTTAATTTTTTGAATATAAGTTTCATAGTAATTATCAGGTAAATTATACATTACCAAATTCTGAATGCTTCCATTTACAGCACTCATAGTTTCCCATGAACCTGCTAATTCAAGTACCTGGCTCTTTTTAATTTTATCAACTTCATCACTTGATACTTTATTATCACTAATCATTCCTTTAAACTCTTTATAGATTTCCTGGATTGATTCTTTTGTCTTATCAGTTTGAATTAAAGCATAAGTAATTAATGGTCTTTGTGCCTGTGTATTAATAATCATTGTTCTTGACCCGTAAGACCAATGTTTATTTTCTCTCAGGTTCATATTTATTCTTGACGTAAACGAACCGCCAAGAATATTATTCATTGATTCAACTTCAATATTATCACCATCGCTCATTCCTGGAATAACATGACCTGCAAGAATGATTGACTGAGGTGCTCCCGGCTTATCAAGAACGTATATAACCGGTTTATCTTTCTGTTCAACTTGTTTAATATTTTTCTTAGGAACATCACCCTGCTTCCAGTCTGCAAACAATTTTTCAAGCTTTGGTTTCAACTCTTTCATGGTAATATCGCCTACAACAACTATTGTGGCATTGTTTGCTTTAAACCATGTATCATGGAATTTTACCAAATCTTCTCTTGTAATTTTAGCAACGGTGTTTTCATAACCTGAACCTGTAAAAGGCAGCCCATAAGCATGGTCTTTGCCATAAAAGAACTGAGGCAACACTCTTAAACCCATCTGTGCAGGATTAGATTTTTCTCTCTTTATCCCTGAAATTGTCTGTTGCTTAAGTCTGTCTAAGTCAGCTTGCGGAAAAGTAGGATTTAATGTAACTTCAGAAAATATATTTAATGACTTGTCCAAATTTTCTTTTAATGCAGAAAGGGTAACATAGGAGAAATCCAAACCGGCTCCGGTCCCTAAATTTGCACCTAACGAGCTAAGTTCTTCATTTATTTCAAGAGCATCTTTTCCTTTAATACCTTCATCCATCATTGCAGATGTTAAGTTGGCAGTACCAGGAATACTAAATTGGTCTGCAGAATATCCGGCATTTACCATTAACGTCATTTTAACTACAGGGATTGAACTTCTTTCAGCTAAAATAATTTTCATTCCATTAGACAAAGTTTCTTTTTGGAATGATGGAAACTTTGCATCAGGCTGCTCACCTATTACAGGAAATTGTTTTCTATCCAAGGTTGAGACCATGGTTTTCATTTCCGGATAAGGATTTATTGTAAGGACATAAACACCATCCGAGAGCCATTTAGCTGCGGCATTTTTAAGTTCTTCTGAAGTAGCAGTAGTAGACCATTTCAGAGTATTTTTATAATAATCAGGTGATCCGCCATAAACTGCATTCTGTGCTAAAATATCAGACTTACCGCCAAATCCGCCTATCCTTTCTATCCCTTTAATAAAATTAGCAACTGTTAGTGTCTTAATTCTTTTTAATTCTTTTTCAGACGGGCCTTCTTTTATATACTTCAGCAATTCTTCATCAATGGCCTTTTCAACCAAAGCTATATCAACACCCTGTTTAGCGGTAGCTTCAATATAGAACTGACTGCCTATTTCTTTTTGGTCTACGTATGCCTGAACATTGGTTGCAATCTGTTCATCATAAACTAATCTTTTATAAAGCCTGGAGGTTTTTCCGGAAGCAAGTATATCTGAGGTAACATCCAGTAATGTTAATTCTTTATCACCCCACTGCGGCACGTTCCATACTTTATAAATTTTTGACTGAGGAACTCTATCCTGAGCAATCTGGCGTTTTTCCCCTGTCATTTTGGCTACCCATATTGGCTGTTTAACAATAGGCCCAATAGGGGGCAGATCTCCAAAATATTTTTCAACTTTTGCTTTTATTTCGTCGGGTTTAACATCACCGGCAATACAAAGCACTGCATTATTCGGTCCATAATATGTTTTAAACCAGTCATGAACATCATTAAGCTTTGCAGCATCAAGGTCTTCCATTTCACCAATTACTGTCCATGAATATGGATGTCCTTTAGGATATGTGTTTTTTGTTATTAATTCTTCTGAAATTGCATAAGGAGAATTTTCACCCTGACGTTTTTCATTTTGAACAACTCCTCTTTGCTCATCCAATTTAGCCTGATCTATGGCGCCAATCATATAACCCATTCTGTCCGACTCCATAAATAAAGCTATATCCAAAGCAGAAGTAGGAACATTTTCAAAATAATTTGTACGGTCATTATTTGTTGTACCATTCAGGTCTGTAGCACCGACTCTTTCCATAGGCTGGAAATAATCATCATTATAATGTTCACTCCCGTTAAACATTAAATGCTCAAACAAGTGAGCAAAACCGGTTTTACCCTGTTTTTCATTTTTAGAGCCTACATGATACCAGATATTCAGCGCAACAATTGGCGCCTTATGGTCTTCATGCACTATAACCGTTAAGCCATTGCTCAAAGTAAATTGGGTATATTTTATATCCAAATTATCTATTTTTTGAGCAAAGGTATTTACAGTAAGCAGGGCTGCAAAAGCCAATACCAAGTAAATAATTTTTTGCTTCATAGCTAACCTTTCTATGTTATTTAATACAATAAACAAGTGAATAGTCTTAATTAATTGATGGCTTAATTTATAAGGTTTTAGGGTAATAATAAAGTCCAATTATCTATAATCTTTGCAGTTTGTTCCCAACGCGAAGTATGTTAACAATTAAGGGGGAGTACGTCTTTTTCGATTTGATATATTTAAGGAGTTCGATGTCTTCAAACTCCTTAAATATAATTGGAGAGCAGTTAGTTCTATTTAATAATTAGGCTACATAGAGATCCTATATCTCAATTCGAAAAGCCCCGTCTTTAATATCAGCCACACAATAATCTGCTGCCTTTGCCTCTTTATTATAGATTTTGAAATTAAATACTCCATTGATAATTAGTTTATTATTCTGAAAAAGGATTTCGTTAATGGCAAACTTCATTTGAAATGAAGAGGCTTCAAATGATGACCGGTTTCCTTTTATTTTGGTGCTGGAACGCGCATAGTTTTCCATCCTTAAAGAAACATCAGTGCTGACATCTAATTTCCTATCTGAGTCAACTATATCAAAGCCAAAGCCGTCAACATCAATGGAGTCCTTATATAATCCTCTTAGCCTGAACTCCATTGAAATCATTTGAGCAATATCTTCAGTGTTATTTTCGCCACGGGCTGTAATGGTTATGGCGTTTTCTTTACGAAGCATTACAGTAAAAATGGGCAGATCAATTTTTTTGTTATTTAAAGTAAGGCTAATATACCCGCCTTTTTTCTCTTGCGGCATACTTATGCTTATATTTAGCACAACAAATATGATAATTAATGTTTTTTTCATTTAAGCTCCTAATTAATAATTCTATATTCCAATAACAATACTTCATTTACAAATTTTTCATATTCGGAATAGCCAAATATCTGATACTTTTCGTTTTGACGTATAAAATTCGCCGTCCAATTCTCTTTTGGAAACGACAAGGAAATATACGGCTCTTTTACACATGTTTTTATCCGTTTCTTGAATGGAGTCCAGCGTGGTACATCGTCGTTTATTATATTCAGTTTTTTATAATCGACTATTACATCTACGGTCATAGAATCATTGCTCATTCCGATTGGGACAATAAAAACTTCATAGTTGGACCTGAATATGCTATCTCTGGTTTTATAAGAAGAATACCTGCTCTGGTCAGTCTTTTTATAAAGCTCGAATGGGACATTGTAATTCAGATAATAAATTTTCTTATCAAAATTTAATTCACTGCCATCGGCAATAAGCTTTTTATATCCTTCATCACCTCGGAAAATATTTCTGTATATAAAATCCGTTCGTAAAGCCAGAAACGGGAATGATCCGGTATAAATCGTGTCAGATTTCGCAAATTCACAGGAGAAGCTTAGGTCTTTATTAAAATCGGACTCTTTACAGCTTTTTTCAATTTCCTTCACTACATCGGGATTTACTTTAGCAATTGCCGGTATTACATCTTTAGATACTTTGACAGTAATATTTACGTCATTAAAATTACTATCAAACACATCAAGAGTTACGTACTTATTATAAGGTACTTTTCTTACTTTATAAAATAGTTTAATATTATAATCATTATCGGTTTCCCAGGATTCCTTCCCGTGCTTTTTCAACAGCTTCATTACCTGACACTTTACATAAAGCAGTATGGAGTCTTTTCCGGTGTACTCAACCGGCTCAATAGTAAACGATAGCACTTGCCCAATATCAGTACCGTTTGTAAAGAATTCAAGGTCACCCATATTAATATAAAATTCTGATTTTTTCTGAACCATAAAGTCATCCCAGACTAAAGGATCAAGGAAATTGAATCCGGTTTTAGTTAGGTTACCGGAAAGTATTTTTTCAAAGCCGCTAAGGATGATACATCCTTCCATTTTCTTTCCCGGTTCCAGTACTTTTTTAAAATTGATTTCCTGTGCTTTATCGGGACTGACGGCAGTCATTTCAACTTTTACCGGCTGAGTTGTCTGGGCAAATGCGGCAGCAACCAAAATTAATGCTAAGAGTATTTTTTTCATTTAATTACCTGTTAACTTAATTGTAAAATAATCGGCGTCTGTTACTTGTTCACGGACAGCCATATTTGTATTCTGAGAACCGGTAAATTTTCTTTCGATATTATTATTCCTTATATCTTCATTTTTCTTTATAGCTTTTTTATTTACTCTTCTTGAATGACCGGCAGATTTTACCTCCTTCACCGGTTCAGCAACTTGCCTTGGAAGTTCCTGTACATTTGTGCTTTTTAATTTTGAGTTTAAAACTGCATTTGTACTTGCTAACGCTACAATCTTATTTTCATAGTTTTCATAGGATGCTTTGCTGCTTATGTAATATGCTAAAAAAAGAACTGAGACAATTATCAGGGAGGCTGCTGCTGAAAACGCATAAATGGTACTTCTGCTGTTATTGTGGGCGGCACCACCGGACAACACCGGTACCGGAGCGGCAGGCATAGATCCATAATAGTTATTAACTTCTTTTTTAATACCAAGGAAGCCCTGAACTGTTTTTCTGCATTCACCGCATTTTGCAAGATGCTCAAACATTTCCCGCTGCATCTCTTCATCCAGCTCGTTATCAACAAACAAGCTAATTTCAAAATCATAATGTTTCATAATTATTCTTCTAATAATAATTTCTTTAACAAATTTCTGGTTCTAAATAATTTTATTTTAACATTGCTTAAAGACAAGCCCGTTATCTCGCCAATTTCAACATAAGAGAATCCGCCATATTCTTTAAGATATAACAACTCATTCTCTTCCGGAGACAAAGTCAACAGCGCTTCATTCAGAGAGATTTTATCGTCAAAATCTGAACGGTAAGCTACTTCCATATCATCTGCATCAACAGACTGCCTTATTTTTCTTTGTGAAAGCAGATTATAACATTTGTTTCTGGTTAAAATTAAAAGCCATGTTTTAATGCTGCATTCCTGTTTATAACTTTGGTTATTGTCCATATATTTAAGAAATACCTCGTGCATAACATCTTCAGCATCCTCACGGTTTTTTAACAAACTGAAAGCATACCTGAAAATATCAGCGGAATATTCTTTATAGATATCTCTATATTGCTTATGTATTAATATTGTTTTCAAAAAAAATTTAAACGGTTTTAATAAATAGACAGTTCACCACCTGAAAAGTTACAAATAAAAAAAATCTTTCTTACCCGCTAATATTAAATAATTTAGCCTATATATACAATTGTTTTTATTTAGTAACATTATACTCAGGGTAGTTTTATAAAAACAATTATCATAGGCATAATGGTTAATAAAATTAACAGACCGGTCATAATTAATTACAAATAATTACTTAAATTTGTATGAAATTATATATTTAAATATTGTATATTAGTAAAACAAAAAAATAATTTAGGGCATCATATGCAAAAAATTAGTTATGAAATTAAGGAAAGAATTGAGCCTGTCACTTTTGCAGAGCATCTAGGATTTTGTCAATATTTTACAGACCACTGCTTTGAAATGGATTACTCCCCTGAAAAGGGCTGGCACAATGCCTCTATAAAACCTTTGCAGAATCTATCTTTGCATCCTGCAACAATGTTTATTCACTACGGTCAGGCAATTTTTGAAGGTTTAAAAGCTTTTAAAACCGTAAATGAAGAAATAGTAAGTTTTCGCCCTGACAGACATTTTACAAGATTGAATAATTCAGCACGCAGACTTTGCATGCCTGAAGTTGATATAGATTTTGTTATCCATGCTATGTCTGAGCTTATAAAAGTTGATAAGAATTGGATACCTACCGGACCCGGTGAATCTTTGTACCTTAGACCGTTTATGTTTGGTGACGATTCTGTTTTAGGTGTTAAACCATCTACAAACTACAAATTTTTAATAATTATGTCCCCCGTTGGTGCATATTATCCTGAAGGTTTTAAACCGGTTAAGATATTGGCTCAGGATGATTATGTACGTGCAGTTCGAAAAGGAATTGGCGAATGTAAAACACCTGCAAACTATGCTGCAAGTTTATATGCTGCTGAAGTTGCTAAGGACAAGGGATTTACTCAGGTTTTATGGCTTGATGGTGTTGAGCAAAAATATATTGAAGAAGTAGGAACAATGAATATCTTTATTCACTTTAAAGATGAAATTGCCACTCCAAAATTAACAGGCTCAATATTACCCGGTGTTACCCGAGCCTCTGTTATTGAGATTCTGCAGAGCTGGAACATGAAAGTAACTGAACGCCTTATAAGCATTCAGGAAGTTATTGATGAATACAAAAAGGGTAATGTGCTTGGTGTTTTTGGAACGGGAACAGCTGCTATTATCTCTGTTCTGGGCCTGCTTCAGTATAAAGATTTCGATATGAATTTTACTTATGCTGATGACTGCTTAGAAGCCAAATTGTTCAATTATATTGTCTCCCTTGATTTTGGAAAATCAGAAGACGTTCATAATTGGCTTACTATTATTGAAAAAAATGGAGTTACTGTTTGATGAAAATGTGCCGTCTGCTATCATTGGTTCTTATATTTTTTAATTTTTCTTTTTCTCAGCAACATTCTCGACCTAAAAATATAGTTATTATGATAGGAGACGGCATGGGACTTACTGAAGTCTCTGCTTCAGTATTGAGCATGGAAAATTCCCCTTATAAAAAATTCTCAAATGTAGGCCTTTCTGTTACCTGTTCTCTGGATAAGTTAATTACAGATTCCGGTGCCGGCGGTACTGCAATTGCCACTGGATATCGTACTAACTATCACTTTATTGCGGTTGATACTCTTAACCGGCCCCTTACTACTATTTTAGAGCATGCAAAAAAGTTAAAAAAATATACAGGTGTGGTAGTTACCAGCTCTGTTACTAATGCTACTCCTGCTACATTTCTTGCGCATATAATTGACAGATCCTTAGACAACGAGATAGCCGAACAATTAACTAATCAAGATGTAGATGTAGTTATCGGCGGAGGAACTCAATACTTCCTGCCTAAGGAATTTGGGGGCATCAGAACAGACACTTTGAACCTCCTTAATAAAATCCTTTCCAAAGGATATAAACTATATACAAATCCTGACAGTCTTCTTAATAGTGAAACCGGTACACGTTTTTATGGGTTATTCGGAAGTGAGTGTTTTCCGCCCGCATCTCAAAGGAAATATACTCTTGCACAAATGGTAAAGAAGGCTATTAAAGAACTTTCTAAGAATAAAAACGGATTTGTTCTTATGGTGGAAGGCAGCCAGATTGACTGGACATCTCATGATAACAATGCGGTTGAATTCTTCCCGGAAATGGTTGATTTTAACGACGCTATAAATACCACCCTGGAATTTGCCGACAAAGACAAAAATACACTTGTAGTTGTAACTGCGGATCACGAAACAGGCGGAATGGCTATAATAAAAGGAGATCGTGACGGTAAGAATTTAAAATTTGCTTACACCACTAAGGGACATACCCCTGCAATGGTTGGAGTTTTTGCTAATGGTAAGGGTGCAAACCTCTTTAACGGAGTTTTTGACAACTATATGACCGGAAGAAAATTATTTAATTTATTAGATCCGAAGTATAAGTTTAAATAAGTACGGAGCACTGCTGCTTGTATTTACATTTTCTGTTTAGCTTAATAAAAGCAAGATTAAGTATAATATTACTATTATTCCAAAAACTAACAGAATAATTTTTAGGCTGGTTTCAAACTTCTTATTTGAATTTACTTTTTCAGCGGCGGGAACTTTCTCCCGCTCTGCTTCATATACAACTTCCTCGTCCCCAATGTTGTCGTTATCCAATTTTATTTCAAATCCTCCGGCAGCTTCAACCTGCATAGCCTGTACATTTTGCACTCCCTCTACATAATTTATTTCTTGCTTTAAAGTACCATCCGGATTATATGTGCGGCTAAGCCCCTCTTTTTTACCTCCGGTAAAATTTGTCTCTTCTTTCAATTTACCGTTTGAATAGAAAATTTGGGTTAGACCTTCATCTTTTCCATTTTTAAAATTCTTGACTCCAAGTACAGTACCGGATTCATAATAAAACTTTGCAGGGCCATTTGCCAAACCATTTTTATAATTCCATTCACCTTTAAGGGCACCGCTTTTATAATAAGTAGTGGTAATTCCGTTTCGCTTACCTTCCTTAATAGTTTCGTTTCTTTGAAGGGATCCGGAATTAAAATATGCCTTAGTATAACCGTCAATTTCATCGTTTTTAAAATTTATTTCGGCTTTTATATTACCATTTTCATAAAAATATTTAGTTAAGCCGTTTTTTTTATTATCCTGGAAAGCAATTTCGGCTTTTATATTGCCATTGCTGAAATAAAGCTTGGAAATACCATGCTTTTTGTTGTGCAGATAGCTTACAGTTTCAATAATCACACCTTCTATACTGTAAACTTTTGACTCTCCCTCAAGTCTTCCTTCAACATAGACCCTTTCACTCCTGATGTTACCGTTTGTATAATAGGTTTTAAAAAGTCCGTGTTTTTTACCGTCTTTGATTTCGTACATAGTTCTTAAAAATATTATCAAAAAGAGAAATATTACTCTTATTTTTAAAATAATAAATTTTTATATTACTTTTTCTTATATTTAATAATAATATTATTTTAATATTTAAAATTTACTTCTTTTATGTTGAAGTTGCAAAAAAGTAATAATAAAGATAGAAATTGATATGAAAACAATAAATTTTGATCCTGTTAAAAAGGCAAATACAGAAAAAGTTCTTTTGAGCATTAAGAACTTGCCTTCTATACCAAAAGTTATTTTTGAAGTTACCAAATTGCTTGAAGATCCTTCTACTACTACTAATAAATTAGCTGAAATTATTAGTAAAGATCAGGGCCTTACTCTAAAAATACTATCGGTAGCTAACTCTCCTCTTTATGGCATAAGAAGAAAAGTTTCATCAATTGAGTTTGCTATTCTTGTCTTGGGTTTTAAGGATATGAAGGATATTGTTACTGCAATAAGCTTTGCAGATTCTTTTAAAATTTCTACCAATCAAGAATTTGAACCAATGGACTTTTGGATTCACTCTATGCTTGCCGGCACAGCGGCAAAAAGTATTGCCCAATGCCTTGGCTTTAATTTAGGCGGCGATGCATTTGTTGCCGGTATTATTCACGATATCGGAATTTTAGTAATACATAAATATATGTATAAGGAATTTCTTGAAATAGTTAAACTTGCAAATACACAAAATATTCCAATTTTTGAAGCTGAATATCAAGTGCTTGGTTTATCTCACCAGGAGATAGGCAGATTCTTATGTGAAAAATGGCAGCTCCCTGCTGTTTTATGTGATACTATCAATCATCATCACCAGCCAAGTCTTGGTACAAAGAACAACGTTATCACTTCAATTATTCATTTAGTTGATTATATGACACAGAAGCTTAATATCGGGTCTTTCTTTTGGGATACAAATATGGAATTAGATCCGTCTATATTAGAAACTTTACACTTTGAATCTATGGAAGACTTAGACAAATTTACGGCCGACTACAAAGAGTTATTTGAAGTCAGCTCTTCTTCTTTAAGGTTTTAGAAAAGGGTTTTATGAATACGGATAAAAGTAAAAAATTATTCGAGCTTGCAAAAAATAACATCCCCGGTGGAGTCAACTCTCCCGTCCGGGCATTCAGATCCGTTGGCGGATATCCTCTTTTTATAAAAAAGGGTATCTCTTCAAAAATTTACGATGTTGATGGAAATGAATTTATTGACTACATAGGAAGCTGGGGTCCTCATTTGTTCGGGCACAACCCCGATTTTATTAAAAAAGCTCTTATAGAA
>JAUZPC010000066.1 GCA_030706105.1 Bacteroidota bacterium
AATTATTATTCCTGTCACCCGACATTAAGTAGGAGACTGGGTAGTTTTTATTTGTGTCAGCGCAATACCCTGCTTCCATATTGGAAATCAATAAATGGATTGAGCTATTTATTAACTCGAAATTTATTCAGGCAACTTTTGGAATATTTTCGGAAGCATTCAGATATATGATTGTTTTTGAATGTGTTGGTTTTCCATCATTAAAGGAAAATAAAAGAAACATTGACTGCTTTTATTGTATTATTGCCGTTATTTATGTTTATTTATTCCAAAATAATTATATTTATAACTATGATGAAATCATTTTTATTTACATGCGGCGATATTAACGGAATTGGACCTGAGATAGTTATCAAAACTCTTAGCAAAATTGATATTCAGGATAATTGCAGCTATGTTTTTGCCATACCTGATAACGTTTATGAAAATACATGCTCAGTTCTAAATACAACACTGCAAGCTGAAAAAGTAAATAATGCCGGCGAAATTAAACATCCCGGCGTGTATATACTTTGCATGGGCGATGTTAAACAAGAAATCGGCCTGCCTACAGCACTCTCCGGCAGAACTGCATTTAATGCTCTTAAATTATGCTTTGAATTTATGAACGTAAATAAAGAGAGCGCATTAATTACTGCCCCCATTTCTAAAACAGCATTTAAAATGGCGGGACTAGATTTTCCCGGCCATACCGAATTGCTTGCAGAATGGTGCAATACTAAAGATTTTGTTATGACCTTTCTCTCTGACAATATGAAAGCTGCTTTACTTACTATTCACTCCCCTGTAAGTAAGCTTAAAGAATTAATAACTGCCGGTAAGCTTAAACATACTTTGAATGTTTTAATTGCCTCCCTGCATAAGGATTTTAAGATTAAAAATCCTTCAATAGCAGTATTAGGATTAAACCCGCATGCAGGTGAGAATGGCAATATCGGCGATGAAGAAATTGAGATTATAGCGCCGGTCATTAAAGGATATTTGGACCCGGAAAAAATTGCAGGGCCTTTTTCTCCTGATGCGTTTTTCGGATCTTCAGCTTATAAAAAATATGATCTTATTTTAGGAATGTACCATGACCAGGTGCTTATTCCTTTTAAATTACTGAATTTTAACACAGGGGTAAATTTTACTGCCGGATTGCCGATAGTAAGAACATCACCTGACCACGGAACAGCTTATGATATTGCAGGAAAAGGTTTAGCGGAGTGCAGCAGTACAATTGAAGCTTATAAATTTGCAGATATTATTTTATCAAACAGATTAAACAATGTATACAATCTCTAAACAATACGACGTAGTACCCCTAATATATGACCATATAATGGCAAATCTGGACTATGACTCATGGGGTGAATATCTTCTGCAAATTATTGAAGATTATTCTGTTGTATCCAAAAATGTTCTGGAAATAGCGGCAGGTACAGGTAAAATAGCAAACATACTGCACTCAAAATTCCCTCTTTATCTTACTACAGACCTCTCATTGGCAATGCTTAAAACCAATACCAATAAAAGGCTTAAAAAAGTTTGCTGCGATATGACAATGCTTCCTTTTAAAAATAAATTTGATGTTATTATCTGTATTTTTGACAGCATTAATTATCTTACTTCGGTAGAAAAGCTTTTATCTTTTTTTAAAGAGATACGCAATTCATTATCTGATGACGGCATATTCACATTTGATGCAGCTCTGGAACAAAATAGTATTAAACATGCCAAGGTTTTTAACATATCAGACAGATATAAGGATATTAGATACACACAAAAATCCACTTACGATAACAAGACTAAAATGCATAAGAACATATTTACTTTTGTATTTGAAGATGGGAATGAAATAATTGAGATACATAAGCAAAAAATCTACCCCTTTGAACTGTATTTTAAACTCATTGATAAAGCCGGGCTTTATGTAGCAGACTGCTTTGACGCGTTTAGTTTTGACAGAGGAACACCCGACTCAGACAGGATACAATTTATATTAAAGAAAAACAATTATGCTGACATTTAAAAACGTTCACTTTAGTTATAACAACCACAAATTATTTGACGGGCTTAACCTTGAAGTTAAGCAGGGCGATTTTACTTTTCTAATCGGCAAAAGCGGTTCAGGCAAAAGCACACTGCTTAAACTTATATATATGGATATACTGCCACAAAAAGGCAGTGTTCAATTTATGAATTACAGCTCCGATACCATAAAGAATAGCGAAATCCCTTTATTAAGAAGAAAGATCGGGATAGTCTTTCAGGATTTCCGGCTGTTAAAAGACCGTAATATATATGAGAACCTTGAATATGTATTAGAAGTAACCGGAAAAAGCAGACGTAACTTTAAGACCATGATATCAAAATCACTTCAGGATGTTGGATTACTTCATAAAAAATACAGTATGCCCGGGGAACTATCAGGTGGTGAAATGCAGAGGGTGGCAATAGCAAGAGCCATAATAAACGAGCCGCTATTAATAATTGCCGATGAACCAACAGGAAATTTAGATCCGGAAACAACAGGAGAAATTGTAGAAATCCTTAAACAAATAAACAGCCGCGGAACAGCTTTATTATTTGCTACGCATAATTATGATATTATAAAAAAGAATAAAGGAAATATTTACAAGCTTGAGCACGGAAAAGCTCAAAAAGCCGTATTTAAGCAGAAATAAGTAATTTTTCGCCTATTCTTGCTTCAATTTGCGTAATAATGCTTTCTGTTACTTCATTAACAGCATTAAGGGCATTAACATAAATAATATCCAATAGTGCTTTATAATAATCCAGAACAGGTTTTGTGGATTTTTCATAAACCTCAAATCTGTTTCTGATAATATCTTCCCTATCATCTTTGCGCTGGTAGAAACTATCTTCAGCATTGCAGACAGGGCAAAAGTGAGAATCTTTGATTAATGAATAGTTAAAGATGTTATTACAAACCTTACAAGCTCTTCTATTTGTTAACCTTTTAACCAGTTCATCTTCAACGGCAGATATATAAATAAGATTTATATCCTTAATGCCCAGATCCAACAACATTTTTTCTAAAGAAGCAGCCTGAGGAACAGTCCGCGGAAATCCATCAAGGATAAATCCGTTTTTACATTCATCAGTAGAAAGTTTTTCTTGAATAATTCCGGTAATTATCTCATCAGGTACAAGCTCGCCCCTATTCATTATTTCCTGAACTTTTAATCCAATAGGAGTTTTCTCTCTAGTCGCTAATCTTAAAATATCACCAGTAGAAACATGGGGAATATTTAATTTAGCGGATAATATTTTCGCCTGTGT
Source organism: Bacteroidota bacterium (assembly GCA_030706105.1). Taxonomy (GTDB): domain Bacteria; phylum Bacteroidota; class Ignavibacteria; order Ignavibacteriales; family Ignavibacteriaceae; genus JAUZPC01. The sequence goes on from JAUZPC010000066.1 coordinate 3,289, forward strand.
CCCTTTGCCGACACCTGGTGCACCAAACAATATCAATCTCATTACTCTGCTCATAGTATTTTTATAGTGAATGTTTTTTATTAAAATAAAATAATAATAATTAATGTTAACTTAAATAATAAAAATCACTTAGCACAGCGGACTTTCTTAAAGAACTCTATTAATAAATTTTCACTTTCGCCGGCATAAATGCCGTTATACACATTTAATTTATGGTTATACTTACCTTCAATACCAATGTTGTATAAAGAGCCATTAGCGCCGAATTTAGGATCAAATGCGGCAAAGTATAAATTACAAATACGGGCAGCAAGAAGCGCACCCGTACACATTACACAAGGTTCCAACGTTACATAAATATCGCACTCATTCAACCGCCAATTATTCAAATGGTTAGAAGCGGCAGTAAGCGCAATAAGTTCAGCATGCGCAGTAGCATCTTTTAGCATTTCAACCTGGTTATGTCCCCGTCCTATAATTCTATTCTGATATACAACAACCGCTCCTACGGGAGTTTCACCAATTGACAATGCCTGCTCTGCTTCCTGCAGTGCTGCATACATAAATTTATAATTTTCTTCAGAAAACAACATCGTTATTTGTTTTCTTTTTTAATTGTATCCGTTTTAATTGTTTCAGTTTTCTTTTTAATATTCGTTTCAGAAGTATCTTTTTTGCTTAATAACTGAATTTCATTTCTTCTGGTATCTGAGCTTATCGCATATAATATCGCAAATAATAAGGGCACTGCAATTATTAAAATTGCAATAAATATCCAATTTGCCTGCTTACCCTGTTCATTTGCTTTCATTTACTCTATCATCAAAAATTATTATAATTTCAATTAGTATATAACATAATTAACTAAAAAGTGCAAGTTTTAGGGGGCTATTGCCTTAAAATAATCCCGTATTTTACACATACCAGCTAATTCCGTAAAATTACTTTTAGCCGTTTTCCTTTTCCTAAACGCCATGTATGTTTAAATTGTTTTATGGATTTATAGCCACTTTTACAATTATATTTATAAGCTAATTTATTATTATGTTTAATTAACAAGTGTACAGTAAAGCAGAGTGAAAAAAAAATAGGATTATGCGAAATATATAATATATTCTCATAATCCTCAAAGAAGGGATCAAAATATTAAACAGAAATATGTAATAAGAAATTACCGGCCTATTGAATCCAGATATTCCTTACGTTTTAAAAGAGTTGCCTCGTCTTCAACATGTCCGGGATCAGGTACACAGCAATCAACCGGACAAACAGAAGCGCATTGCGGTTCATCATGGAATCCCTTGCACTCAGTACATTTATCCGGAACAATATAAAAGAAATCCGTTTTGAAGAAACCACTTGCTCCCATCGGGGAAGTTTCATCATCAGCATAAGTTTTACCGGCAAGCGCCCATTGAACACCGCCTTCATAGATAGCATTGTTCGGGCATTCAGGTTCGCAGGCACCACAATTAATACATTCTTCAGTTATCTTAATAGCCATTTTCTACTCCAAATATTAACAAAAATAGAACAAACAAAAATATGAGAGCAATACTACAAAAAGAAAATAAAAATCACAATGCCAAATAAGGCAAATTACCAACTTCCGCTGGATCCGCCGCCTCCAAAGTCACCGCCGCCGCCGGAAAAGCCGCCAAATCCGCCGCCATCAGAAGAGCCGCCTCCCCCAAAGCCTCCGAATCCGCCACCGCCCCAATATCCGCTTCTGAATCCGCTTCCGGAACGATAAACCATTCCTCCGCCAATCCTTCTGAAAAAGTTTATTATCATGACAATGATAAAGAATATAAAGACTAAAGCTCCAACTATTCCTTTGGATGACCCTTTGGAAGATTTTGCTTTATACTCACCTGCAACTGCTTTTTGAATATCGTTTACGCCGCTGCTGATGCCTGCATAATAGTTCCCGTTTCTAAACTCGGGTGAAATTGTATTCCGGATGATTGAACTTGAAATAGCATCTGTTAAAGCTCCTTCTAAGCCATAACCTACTTCTATCCTAATCTTTTTATCATCCTTAGCTACAAGCAAAACCACACCGTTACTGTTCTTTTTGGAACCGACTTTATTCTGACGTGCTATTTGATAAGCCATGTCATCAACTGCGTTTCCATCCAATGACTTTATCATTACTACAACTAACTGGTTAGATGTAGAGTCTTCATAAGATTTCAACCTGTAATTAAGGTCATTAAGCTCCTGAGCTGACAATGTACCGGTTAAATCTGTTGCATATTTATCCAATTTAGGGATATTCTCCTGAGCAAAAACTCCGCTAAAAAGGACTAATATTGCGAAAAATATTTTATACATTTTAGAAACTCACGCTTGGAGGATTCTCAGCGCCGGTTTTTGCTTCAAAATATGGTTTATCTCTATAACCGAACATTCCTGCAAAGATTGCGCTTGGGAATCTTTTAACTGACAGATTATAGTCTTTAACTACGTCATTATATTTTTGGCGTTCTCTTGCTATCCTGTTTTCCGTGCCTTCAAGCTGGGACTGAAGCTGCAAAAAGTTTTCATTTGCTTTAAGGTTAGGATAATTCTCTGCAACAGCCATTAATCTGCTCAAAGCTGAAGACAATTCACCCTGAACCTGCTGGAATTTAGCGACAGACTTAGGATCATTAAGGGCTTCAGGAGTCAATTGAATAGAAGTTGCCTTAGATCTTGCATTGATAACGCCTTCTAACGTTGCTTTTTCATGAGCAGCATAACCTTTTACTGTATTAACCAGGTTAGGAATAAGGTCCATCCTTCTTTGATACTGGTTCTGTACCTGCCCCCACTGCTGATTAACACCTTCATTTTTACTAACAAGTTTATTATATGAAGATATGCTCCATATTGCTATGAAAAAAATAAAAGCGACTAAGGCGCCGCCGCAGCCGAGCAAAAACTTTTTATCCATCTAACGAATCTCCAAAATGTTATTGTTTTTACAATGTAAAAATATGAAATAAAAGTTAATATATAGAAGAGATATATCATTAAAAAGGATAAATAATTTATACGGCTTATGGAAGGCTTAAATTAACGATGAAAGATGCAGCTAAACGGTTGGTAGTAATATTTTGCTTCTTTAATTACCACCATACCAAACCAGTTTATTAAACAAATACACCATAGAATGCCGGTTATTCTTACTAAAGAAAATGCATTTGAATATCTTACAAATACCTATGTATAAAATCTGGCAATGAGTCCCCTTACCTGAACCTGAGATGATGCAGATGCAAAAAGTAGTATTATTATTGAAAGGAATACCATTGCGCGTTTAGAAATTACTTACAAATACTATAAATGCTCATCAGTATAGTTATTATGCACAAATTGCCCCACTTAGAAGTTGGTTAATTTGAGAATGGCAAAGTTGGAAAAAAAATACAGTTCCCGTTATGTATAAATGATGTTATATTTGTTGTTTAAATTTTGAATCATTTTAAACCTGAGAATACCGGATGAAAGATAGAATTTTTCACGTAATATCAAATACACATTGGGATAGAGAATGGCGTTATCCTTTCCAGAAGAACAGGAAAATGCTTGTAGATATGATTGATAAAGTTTTGGAGATATTAACTGCAGAACCTGAATATAGAGCTTTCCACTTAGACAGTCAGTCAATTGTTGTTAAAGATTATTTGGAAGTAAAACCACATAAAAAAGATTTATTGACAAAATTAGTTAAGGAAAAAAGATTATTTATTGGTCCCTGGTATATACTGCCCGATGAATTTTTAGTCGGCGGAGAAAATTTAATCAGGAATCTGCTTTTAGGTCATAAAGTTTGCAAAGAGCATGGAGGGGTTTCTAAAACAGGTTACTCCCCTTTTTCATGGGGACAAATATCTCAGCTTCCCCAAATCTATAAAGGATTTGGTGTTGATGTAATAATGTTTTACCGCGGTGTAAATTCAATTGACTCCCCTAAAGCTGAATTTATTTGGGAAGGAGCAGACGGTACAAAAGCTCTTACATCAAGATTTTCCACAATGCCGCGCTATAATTTTTATTTTTATATATACCGCCCGGTTGTTCATCATGAAAGCTTTACCGATATTGAGTATAAATGGGATAAAGGAGGCTCACCGTTCCATTTTGCCGGTACAAACAGTAAAGAAGATTACTATATTATAAATCCTAACGATACTTATTTTAAAAAGAATATTAAGCCGTCCGTTGATGCAATAATAAAGAATCAGGTTGAAGACTTTACAACCCCAAATGTTATATGGATGGAAGGACATGATTCCAGCGGACCTAATATTAAAACCGCTCAAATAATCAGAGACATTAAAGAGCTGATGCCTGACATAAATGTTGTTCACTCAACTTTGGAGGATTACAGCAAAGCTTTAAAAGAAACAGCAGATTATGATAACCTGCCTTTGGTTCAAGGCGAAAGAAGATCTGCTCAGTTTGATAATAGAAGCGGTAATATGTTTGCTTATACACTTTCAGCCCGCATGGATTTGAAAGTATTAAATTTCCTTACTGAAAAGCAACTGCAATACTATGCCGAACCTTTCAATTCATTTGCCGGATTTACCGGCCTGGATATAAATGACAGATATTTGGATATCGCGTGGGAATATCTTATTCAGAACTCTGCACACGACTCAATTGGCGGATGCAGTCTTGATGAAATACATGAAGATATGATTTCACGCTATAAACAGGTTATACAAATTGGCCAGTCCGTTACAGACAGAGCAGTAAAACATATTGCAAACAATACGGATTTAACAGTATTTAATAATGTTAAGAGTACTAACAAGGATATCTTTATCAGCTTTGCAAATCCGGTTCAGTTTAAAAGAAGTGAAATTGCAGAAGTTTTTATTGATATACCAAAGGATATTGACAAGGGCGGATTTGACGTAATAGACAACAAAGGCAACAAAGTAAGCCACGTTGTTATTGAGTCCTGTGAAAATGAGCCCGTTCTTGAACAGATGATTGACAGACCAATGTACTTTGCCATGAAGAGATACAAAACTTTGATTGAAGTAAGCGATATTCCGGCGTTTGGTTTAAAGGCCTTAAAGGTAATTCCACAAACAAATGTACATCTTGACCCCAGATTACCGAAGAAAATTGTAATTAAAGAACCGGTACTTGAAAATGAATTCATTAAAATTAATTTTAATCCTGACGGCAGCATGAATATTCAGAACAAAGTTAATTTTGCAGTTTTTTATAATACCGGATATTTTTACGATGAAGGAGAAGCAGGACACGCGTGGGTACATACCCCTGTTGATGAAAAAATAACTTCATTAGGCGGCAGTGCATATATTTATTCAATGGAACACAATGAATTAAGACAAAAAGTTCTTGTTGCATTATCAATGGAAGTTCCTGCAAACCTTGAAGAGCGCAGTAAAAAAGAACCGCGCAAGGAACAGGTTAAGATAAGATTAACCATCACTCTGGATAAGTTTTCTTCTGCACCTGAATTTGACGTGCAGGTTGAGAATAATGCAGAAGCGCACCGCTTAAGAATGATGTTTCCAATAATCGGTAATCCTACCCATTCTTATGGTGAAGGCCAGTTTGATGTAGTGAAAAGAAAGACACTAAGACCTGATACATCTAATTGGGTGGAACAGCCTATGTACGACTACCCGATGCATCATTTTGTTGATATTGAAGATGACAACGACAGCTTTGCCATCCTTTCAGAAGGGCTTAAAGAGTATGAAGTAATTCCGGGTAAGCAGAGCATACTGGCAATAACCTTAATAAGAGCTTTCAACTATGTAATACAGCCAAGCTCAAAGGAAGACTATTCGAATAAAAAAGGTTCACACTGTTTAGGCGTTAATAATTTCCGGTTGGCATTTTATTCCCATAGCGGTAACTACGTTAGAAGCAATGTTTACAACAAGGCATTTAATTTTTGCTATAAGCCTTTATCATTTGAAACAGGCGTTACAAAAGGTACTCTCCCTGCTGAATTTTCTTTCCTTGAAATAGAGAACAGAAACTTAATACTCTCCTGCATTAAGAAGGCGGAACAGTATAAGAACTCTTATGTAATAAGAATGTATAACCCGACTTTCCAAAAGGTTTCAAGTAAAATATTTTTTGGTATTCCGGTAAAAAAAGTTCAGCTTGTAACTTTGGAAGAGCTGGTAATTTCCGATTTGGATTTAATAAATTCAAATGAAATTGAAGTTGATGCAAAAATGAGAGAAATTGTTACTATTAAAGTACTTTTATAAATTATTGTTGTATGTTGAGCAGGGGGAATTCCATTCCCTGCTCAACGTAAACATTACAATTCATTTTATACTATTTTTTCAAATTTTTCATGGTTCTGTTGACTATTAAGAAAACTTATAGTAAATTTAATCGTAACAAAGTTACCTTCTAATTAATTTTAGTTTCATCTACTATTTAAATTATTATACCGAGATTTACTTATGAATTTTAAAGGTATTTTAGTATTAATTATAGCTCTGGCAATATCCGTTTTTCTTTACTCTTGCAAAACAAGTTCAACCGGACCTGATGATAGACCATCTGACTCTTATAAAACAAATCCGGATATAGTAGCCCCCGATATTTTCCCTGTCAATCAAATGGCTGTGTGGAATAAAGACATGATTTATACTATACCAAGTATGCTGTTTTACCGGATAGATTCTAACTATAAAGTTATCGAAAAAAGCGGATTCGGAAATCAATATGGAAATTATATACCTGTAATGAGCGGCAGCAGGTGGAATTTTATAGAGATAAATGAAACAGGTACAAAGCTTTTGCTTGTTAGTTCAAAGTATTCCGATGTCTCTGCCGGTTCACTTTATGAGTTTGATATCCCTTCCAAGACCCTAACTTTGCTTAAGGACAGTTCTCATCTTATATCAAGTGCCAAATACTTCCGTGGAACCGACAGCAGGATAATTTATTATAAATATGGATGGCCAATTGGAAATAAAGCAGGCTACTATATCCTTGATAAAAGCTCCGGTAAAGATACACTCGTGCTTTCTCATATTGCAAAGAATGGCCCCTCGGAAATGTTAAACTGCTTTGATCTTCATCCCAACAATCAGACACTTGTTTTTGCAATTAGCCAGACTGAGAATTATGACCTTCGTGCACCAAAATTAGGACTATATAATTTCGGATCTAATAAAATAGATACTCTGCCGGTTGCATTTGATTTTTACGC
>JAUZPC010000067.1 GCA_030706105.1 Bacteroidota bacterium
TTTAAATGCAGGATGATATGTACCTTTAGTCTGTAGATTGCTTAAAAACAAAGATGGGTATGAATATCTGAACCCGCCTATCCAATTAAGGTTGCCGATTCTATTTTTTAATATTGCACCTGTGTAAAACAGATCCACACTTACTTCCCCTCTTAGTTCTTCAGTAAAACTATCTAAGTAGTTTACCTGTAGTGCAGAAGAAATTTTATCGTCCAAACTGGCAGGAAAGGCGCCGTTATAAAAATGAAGATCTTTTGCCATATTCTGGTTCAGAATGGACTGGCTCTCCTCTACTCCCTCTTGAATTAAGAAGGGACGGTAAATAGTAAACCCATTCAGATAAATAAGATTTTCATTGTAATTTCCGCCTCTAACATAATAGGCACTGGTGAGTTCATTGTTTGAAGTTACACCCGGTAATATCTTAACACCCCGCATAACATCAGAAAACAAATTAGGCATTTTAACAATATCCTTATCATTTATTACCTGCATATTCGGCTTATTAAGCTGCTGGCTGGAAACAATAGTTACCTCATTTGTAACAAAGGTTTTGGACTTAAGGGAAACATTGTTTTCAATCGTCTTTGAATTCCCTTTTATTACAAATTCATTTACCTGACTTTGAAAACCAACAAAGCTCACGCGTATTTTATATTTGCCCGGAGTGACTTTTATTTTATAGTAGCCTGCGCTGTCTGATAAAGCACCTATGGAAGAGGATAATACCGATATTATGGCTCCTTTTATGGGGCTTTTCTTTTCGGAGTCAGTAACCTGCCCTTCTATTAAAATATATTTATTCTGGGCAAATGTAAAAGATGACAGGCATAAAAGAAAAAAGACAATATTTTTCATATTCAAAATATGTTGATTAGTTAATAATAGATTTTTTATGTTATTGTCAGGTAAAGAATTTCCCGGAATAATAAACAAATTTATCCAACCGGATAAGGGACAGAAAGTATTTACACTGATTCAGTTTTTTATAATAACAATAAACCGTATTAAGAAATCAAATATTGAGCCTTTTTATGATAAGAATAAATTAACTTATGTAAAATAAAGTTTTTATGCTCAATTATTCAAGTGATTAATCAGAAAATGATTATTTTTTACTGTAACCGGAATAGATATAATAATACATTTGAACATGCGTTGAAAACGCCCTCACAAAGTGATAAAAAGTAATTCAAAAACTATTTGGCTTGATTGTATAATAGCATAGTTTAATTTTGTATTCTTAAATTATGAATAATATTATAAGCAAATATAAAACAATATCGGCATACCTATTTTTAATAGGGTATATTTCCTTTATTGCCTTAACCATTACTCATAAACATAATGGTAGCAGCCATTCTTTTGAGAAAGTAAGCAGCTACCAAATAACATTTAGTGTTGGTGTTCAGCAAACTGTTACGGAAGATGAAGATGCTTGTCAGATTTGTAATTTTTCATCTCTTATCAGTCATGACTTTATTCAACAGAACTGCAATACGCTATTTCCGGTAATAGGTAACTCACCTGATTATCATTATTCTACAACAAATTCAGTGTTATTTGCCTCTAATCCCCTTAGAGGACCCCCTTTAGAATCCAATATTTAGTTTTATTATAAATTGTATGGCTTTGCAAGTTTAATCTTGTAAGCGCTATATGATATTTGGTTAATTACTCAACTGATAATTAAATATAGGATTATTTTAAATGCACAAATTAAGAATAAACAGAAGAATAATATTTTATAAAGCAATAATTCTTTTTACCGGATTATTTATTGTTTTAGACTCAACATTTGCTCTTTCAGGACAGAAAGAAAATCCGACATTGGGAAAAAAAGGGGCAAGTATTATAGTGCAGGTAACTGATAAAAATACATCGGCACCACTGCAGCTTGTAAACATAGTACTAAAGAAAGATAACACTATTTACTCAACTGCTGTAACAGACATAACAGGTCAGGCAAAACTAAGCGATATTGGCTTTGGTACATACCAGCTTCTAACACATTATCTTGGATATGAACAATATTCTCAAAAAATAGCGATTGACTCAGCCTATAATACAATTAAAATCACTCTTAAAGAAAAAGGGATAGCCCTTAATGAAGTGGTAGTACTGGATAGCAAAATAAGTCATTCCTCCTCAAATATAGATATTAAAACCGGCCAGCAGGTTTTTGCAGGAGAAACATATCATGGGGATCCTTCCGGTTCAATCATAAAAGTTATTCAGCAGTCATTAGCCGGTGCGGCAAAGGCTCCTTCTGGTGAAGTACACATAAGAGGTCAGCATGGAGAATTTACTTATTTAATAGACGGAATTCCCATTCCGCTTGGTGTGTTTGGAGGATTAAACGAAATAGTTGACCCTAAAATAATATCCAGAATGACTTTTTATACCGGCGGTTTTCCAGCCGAATATGGAGGCCAGATATCGGCAATCATGGATATTCAAAACAGGGTTCCAACCGGTCATTTTCATTTGGATGCTTCATCATATTTGGGAAGTTATTTAACTTCTGGGACCGAGCTTGGGAATTCGGTCGGTAATTTAAAAAAAATCAATTCTAACGGACAGGCGGTTGATTTAAGTAATCACATAGATAAATTAGGGTATTTCTTTTCATTTTCCAGATCGGAATCTGACCGGAGAATTGATCAGCCGGTAGAGAATCTTTTTCACGACCACGGCTTTGATTATACTGCATATGGTAAAATAGACTATTTAATTAATGAGAATGATTTTCTGACTGCGAACCTGAATTACAGCAAAACTCAGAGTCAAATACCATTTGATTCAACTGAAGGGATAGCATTGGATAACCAGAACTCATATAATTCGTTCCAGACCCTTTCATTTTATCATAATTTTAACAAAGAGCCTGATCATGAATCAAGTTTATTCTTAGGATTATTCCTGAGAGAAGGCGGCTTAAAATATACGCAGGATTTAGCTGATGATCATAGAGTGTATCTGGAAGACGACTCAACACAAAGTTATGTAATTGATCAGAACAGAAGTTTCCTTTCAACGGGGATACGCTCTAAATTTGAACAAAGAATAAATCATTCATTTTTATATGCTTTTGGGTTTAATTATAGCAATACCTCGGGAACTGAAAATTTCAGGTTGTTTAATTCTCTTGGAGATAAAATGACAAATGTTTCAAAATACTCAGGATATGACTTCGGTATTTTTGCACAATCTGAATTACATCTGATTGAATGGACTAAGTTTGAAATAGGCATAAGATACGACATGCATAAAGCACCCCAATTAGGCCTGCTTTCTCAAATGTCACCAAGGTTAAAAATAAGTATCTATCCTGATGAATATAATACCATTTCGTTCAGTTACAGCAGGTTGTTCATGCCTTCAAATATAGAAAATTTAGGTGCAATTGCTTCTAAACTTATAAATTCAACATCCGTAACACAACCGGAGAAACAAGATTTATATGAAATCAGCTATAATAGGAACTGGGGATACGGCATAAACAGTAAATTATCTTATTTCAGAAAAGAATCTTCACCCGGGACTGATGATGAGACTTTAGCCTCCAGCACCATACGGTTAAATGTAAATGTTAATAAAATCAAAACAAATGGAATTGAACTTGCTTTATCCTACTCTGATCCTGAAAGCCCTCTTTCATTATTCTCCAACATGTCCATCATACATGCTTACGGCATTGGACCGGTATCCGGAGGTTTTCTCCCTGCAGATTCAAGTTCAAATGTATTTGATTTGGACCATGACCAACGGCTTACCGCTGTACTTGGTTTTAATTATCAACCGGAATTATGGTTTGTTAATTTTACCTGCAATTATAACTCCGGCTTAGCTAACGGTAATGAGTCTTACATATATAAGACCGGATTATTTGATTTTAATCAGGGCGGTCATACTACCCCATCCTGGATATGTAATATTGCAGCCGGATATAAATTCCCTATTGGCAAAAATCAATCAATAGAACCATCATTATATGTCAGCAATATATTTGACCATAGCCATCTGATTAAAGGTACATTCTTTAGCGGAGCAAGTTTTGAAGAAAGAAGAAATGTGGTTATAAAACTGGAATATCATTTATAATTTACTATGAATTTCAAAATTTTTAGATAACCCCAAGTTATTGAGACTGTGTGAAATTTAGAAACAAATAACGATATTTCCCCTGAAATATTTGAATAATTACATATAATGTAGTTATATAAGCCCGGATCCCCCTTTGTCCCCCTTGAAAAGGGGGATAGATGGATATTCACACGGTCTCTATATGGGGTTATCTAAATAATATTATAAATTACTTACAGTCTCTTTAATAAGCTTCCAGGCTTTCATAATGTGCTCTTGCTTCTGATAGAATCCTGCAACGACCAGACGTATTACATACTTCTCTTTTAATTTTGTATGAGAAAGGTATATTTTTCCGCTTTTATTCAGGTTATCCATAATCTTTTTATTTATCGAGTTTAGCTGCTCCTCATTCATATTACCCGGATTATACCTGAAACAAACCGTACTAAACGGTACGGGGGCAATAAGTTCAAATTCATTGCTATCAACTATTAGCTTTTCAAACATTTTGGCTAAAGAAATGTGTTCTCTTATAATTCCTTTAAGATTTTCGACTCCATAATATCTGATTGTGAACCAAAGTTTTAACGCCCTGAATCTGCGGCCGAGCTGGAACCCGTAATCCATTAAATTAACAGCTTCCTCATTATTTGTTTTCAGATATTCGGGGACAATACTGAATGCATCCTTTAATACTTCCGGTTTTTTAGTATAGAATAAACTTATGTCAGTAGGATTAAAAAACCATTTGTGAGGATTTATAACAACTGAATCAGCTTTTTCTATGCCCTTAAAAATATATTTCATTTCTTCCAATATGGCGGAAGACCCGCCATAAGCTCCGTCAATATGCAGCCAAATATTTTCACTGCTGCAAATACTCCCAATTGCGTCTATCGGATCTATTGAAGTAAATGAGGTTGTACCGGCAGTGGCAACAACACAAAATGGAACATAGCCTTTTTCCCTATCCTGTTTAATCGCCTTTTCAAGCTCGTCCGGTATCATGCTTAAGTTTTTATCGGTTTTAATTTTAATTACATTATTTAACCCGACCCCTAAAACCATTGCGCCCTTATCAACTGAAGAATGGGCAAATTCAGAGCAATAAATTCTCAGCTTTAAATTTGTGCCGGATGGAAATCCCTCGTGCTTAAAATCGTACTTATTTAGAACCAACTCCCTCGCAGCAGCTATTGCGTGCATGGTGGAAGTAGAAGCGGAATCATATATTATCCCGAAATAATCACCGGGAACGCCGACTAACATTCCGAACCATTTAAGCACAACATTTTCAAGCTCAGTTAATGAAGGAGAGCCCATCCACAAAAATCCATTTGCATTAAGAGCTGCCGTAAGAGCTTCGGCAAGTATCCCCGGGCCTGTGGAAGTAGAATTAAACATTGCCATAAACATTGGATGATTCCAGTGAGTAATCCCCGGAATAATAATATCTTCAAAATCTCTGAGTATATCCTCCATTGAGTCAGGTGCAAGGGGAGGCTGCGCGGGAAGCTGCTTTGCAATATCGCCCGGATTAACCTGAGCTATAACCGGATATCCTTCAATACTTTTGAAATACTTATCAATAAAATCAAATACTTTTTTTCCATAAGTATTAAAATCAAATGTATTTGTTAATTTGTCCATTTTTATTGTAAAATTATTTAGAAAATTGTATTTTGCAATATAACAAAAGTAGAGCTTTGTTATAAAATATATCCTGTCATATATTAACAACAATAAAGACAGAGTCACAAAATATTCCATTTTTGTATAAATACTCAACAAAGTGGCGTATAATAATTCAACACATGTTTTTGTTGGATTTAATCAATTTTAGGAACTAATTTACATTTTTACCAAAAACCACTGTATAAATAAACAACATATTGATTTCCTGTTTTTGCGAATTCACTCTTAGAATGTTAATAACTCATTATTAAACAATAAGTTAGAGGTAAGCTTAAACGGGGCATATTATTTGCTATATTTATAAGAAAAATCATTAGATACAGACAAAATGAAACAGAGGTAATAAAATGGTCGCTATATTTGTTGTTCTTACGTTTGTTGGGTTCTTAGCAGTGGATTATTTTGTACTAAAAGCCCAAGGTAAAAAACATCCTGCTTTTTCCACTTACAAAGTTTTTGATAAAAAGTCTTTTTTCTTTCCGGAAGACGCCTATCTGGCTCCGGGCCATACTTGGTTTACCAGACTTGATGGCGGAAATGTAAAGATTGGAATTGATGAATTTATTTCCAAATCATTAATGGATTTTAAACTTATACCGTTAACTGAACCGGGTACTAAAGTTAAAAAAGGTGATTATATATTTGAAGCTAAATTTAATGACTCGAAAATCAGGTTTAAATCGCCTGTTGCCGGAACTGTTCAGGCTGTTAATCAGAATCTTTCTTCAAAGGTTACTGATCCCTATGGCGATGATTGGGCAATAACTTTAAAAGCTGAAAACATGGCTGAATCATTAAATTTTGTAAAAACAAAAGAAGCCGCCCACAAATGGCTTAACAATGAGTTTAACAGACTAAAGGATTTTCTGGATGCCAGCCTGAATGAAGTTCAGCCTGTCGGCGCAACAATGCATGATGGAGGTAATATAGTTGAAGGAGCGTTATCATATTTAAGTAATGATGCCATTCAAAAATTTGAAAACGATTTCTTAAACTAATTTTCCGGAAGGGTCCTCTGTTATGAACGCTAAAGCTCTACTTTTTGACGCTACATTGTGTCAAGGCTGCGGTGCATGTTATAATGCCTGCAAAGAACAAAATAAAAATTCAAAGGCTTGTGATGATCCTTTAAAAGATCATCTGAGCGCAGATACTTATACTGTTATTGAACAACATCACGTAGTTGATGCTAATAAAAATCAATCAGATATTTTTACCAGAAGATTATGTATGCACTGCATCGAACCTACATGCGTTTCTGTTTGTCCGGTTGGTGCAATGGAAAAAACTAAACTTGGACCGGTACTTTATGATGCCGATAAATGCATCGGCTGCCGTTATTGTATGCAGGCTTGTCCTTATCAAGTTCCAAGATATGAATGGAAGAGTGTTAACCCAAAAGTAAAAAAATGTATTATGTGCCACGACCGGGTTAAAAACGGACAGCCGACTGCCTGTGCCGAAGCCTGCCCTGCCGAGGCAACAATTTTTGGCGACAGAGATGAGCTGATCCAGATTGCCAAGAAAAGAATGGCTGAGAAACCGGAAGCTTATTACCCTGAAATTTACGGACTAAAAGAAGCAGGCGGAACAAGTGTTCTCTTTTTATCTCCTGTATCATTTGATCAGTTGGGCTTTTCACCCAATCTGCCAAAAGGACCAATGCCTTTATTGACTAATAAAGTAATGGAAAAAATTCCTACCGTTGTTTCCGTTGGAGGAGTTTTTCTGGGTTCAATGTATTGGCTTACTAAACGCAAAAATGAAATAGCCAAAGAGCAAATGAAAGGAAATAATAATGAGAAATAATAGCTTTTTTAAACTTACTTTTTGGAAAGCAATTGCCGGCATTATTATTATCTGCGGTTTGTTTTCTTTATATAATAGATTTTTTAACGGACTTGGCGCTTCAACACATCTAAGCGATGCTGTTCCCTGGGGATTGTGGATTGGGTTTGACTTTATTGGAGTCGGGCTTGCTGCAGCCGGTTTCACTATTGCCGTCACTGTTCATATATTCAATGTCCGCCGTTTTGAGCCAATTGTCCGTCCGGCTATTTTGACAGCATATATTGGATATATGCTGGTTGTAGCGCTTCTGGTTATTGATTTAGGACGCCCTCAAAGTTTCTGGCATCCTTTGGTCATGTGGAATGTTCATTCCGTAATGTTTGAAATTACCTGGTGTGTAATCTGTTATTCAACAATTCTAACTTTGGAGTTTGCGCCGGTTATTCTTGAAAAATTCCATTTAAGAGCTCCTATAAAAATTCTTAAAAAGATTTCCATACCTGTTGTAATTTTAGGAGTACTTTTTTCAACCTTACACCAGTCATCTTTCGGTTCATTATATCTAATTGTTCCAGGCAGACTTTATCCTTTATGGTACACAAATCTACTGCCGGTTAATTTCTTTATTTCGTGCATTGCTGCCGGGCTTTCGATGATAATTTTTGAATCCTATCAAAATGCAAGAGCTTTTAACCAGGGATTAGACATAAAGTTGACTTCCAAATTGGCAAAAATTGTTCTTTATGCTTTAATTGCCGGATTTGTTGTCAGAATTTCTGATATGATAATCAGCGGCAGGATGAATGCCTTATTTATTATGAGAACCGAAACTTATATGTTTATTGGAGAAATTTTAGTGGGGATAATTATCCCTGTTATTTTACTGGCAAATAAAAGCTACAGAGAAAGCAAATTCTTGCTTTATTTGTCATCAATTTTTGTAATTTCCGGTTTTGTTCTTAACAGAATAAATGTAGCTGTTACAGGATTAACTGCTTCTTCAGGGGTATCTTATTTCCCTTCGTTTGATGAAATTAGTATTACTCTTATGTTAGTAGTATTCGGTATGTGGGCTTTTAGTCTGGTTGTTAAATACTTTAATGTATTTCAGGCAGACAGCACAGAAGAAATAGACGAAATATTTGAACCTGATTCCAAAGAAATTATTTTAAGTGAATAAAATGAAAAATAACCAAGGAAACAAAATGCTTAGCGATCTGAAATGTATTTGGATGGATACACACATTAAATATAAATTGTGCGACAAACATTTCGATTGCGATAACTGCATCTTTGACAAAGTTATGCGTAATGTAAAGCTTGAGCCTAAAGATTTTGAGGCAAGTTTATCATCTACCGTTATTGATCAAAAGATAAAAGAGGTCCACGAACTTAAGTTTTCCCAGAATATCATTTATCTAAAAAATAATCTGATATTAAAAAACCTATTCGGGAATACTTATTATTTAGGCATATCTCCTTTAGCGTTTATAATGCTGGATCACTGCACCGGTTTTAATTATTGCAAAGATGGGATTCCATTGCAAACAAATCATCCCATTGCTCAATTTTTTGGTAACTGGGGAAGTTATAAAATACTCTCCCCTATCAACTTTTACAGCCTTGGCAGGTTAAAGCAGGAGATTGAAAACAACTCTACACAAGAATGGTTTTTATTAATTGAGACCTACCCTTCTGAAATAGAGACTGCTCAAATTTCCCGCGAAGAGTATTATGAGCAGCTTAATAAAGTTGAGAATTACCTGACCGGAATTAATAATGAATATCAATGTGTAGGTGCTACTATGAATGACGGCGGCACTGAAGTTACAAAATTGGATAATGCGTTAAATAATGAACAATATATTGAGCTTTTAAGAACTCTTTTTTCTCAAATATAAGTATTATTTTTTAAATATCGTTTAATTTTTATACAAAAGACTTGAAATTACATTAATTCTTGCTTAGCTTTCTTATATAAATTCTTAGTAATATATAAGAAAGCTATGCGGCCAAAGTTTTTAAACAAAGTAAGCATAAAGTTGATTTTAATAATTAGTAGTGTAATATTACTAAATTTATCCGTATATACATATTACACTATATCAGATCTTAAACAAGAGCTTACTGACATCAACTCTCAAAATGCCTTCAATATTAGTGATATAATAAAAAAATCAACCCGGTATGGTATGCTTCTTAACAGAAAAGAAGATATATACCAAATAATCAACACAATAGGTACTGAAACCGGCGTAGCCAGAATAAGAATTTACAACAAACAAGGAAAAATTAATTTTTCTACAGACAGCAGCGAAGTAGGCAAGACTGTAGATACAAAAGATGCTTCCTGTTCAATTTGCCATTCAAAAGCCAAACTTCCCTCTTCTTTAGAGCCAAAAGAAATGATTAGAGAATTCAGAAACGGAGACGGGAAACGGGTTCTTGGTTTGATAAATCCTATTAAAAATGAAAAGGACTGCTACACCGGAAGCTGCCATTTCCACGAGCAGGACAAGGAAATTCTTGGCGTACTGGATGTAATGGTAACTACGGAAAAAATTGATGCCATTGTTGAGGCCAACATCAGAAACATTTTATCTAATGCAGTAATCTTAACATTACTAATATCTGTTTTAACTTCTATATTTATAGGAATAATTGTAAATAAACCTTTGCAGGATATTTCTGTCGGAATTGAAGAAATTGCGAAAGGTAATCTTAATTATTTAATTGATATTAAGTCAAAAGATGAATTAGGCCATATGGCGGCTGAATTTAACGTAATGAGCCATAAACTTGATGCAGCGTATAAAGAAATTAAAGATTGGAATGATACTCTAAA
The DNA here is from genome assembly GCA_030706105.1 of Bacteroidota bacterium. Classification (GTDB taxonomy): domain Bacteria; phylum Bacteroidota; class Ignavibacteria; order Ignavibacteriales; family Ignavibacteriaceae; genus JAUZPC01. Next base: position 10,421 of record JAUZPC010000067.1, read on the forward strand.
CCTTAAAGTTAAAGAAAA
>JAUZPC010000068.1 GCA_030706105.1 Bacteroidota bacterium
CCTTCAAAATGCCTGCTTAGCCCCTCGCTGACTTGTCTAAATTCATCAAAAATAATATCGTGGTATTTTTCCGGAATTCCTATGCCGGTATCCATTACCCTTACAATAGCAAATTTATTTTCACCTTCCACAACACTATCCAGAATTACAGTAACACCTCCATCAATTGTAAATTTAATTGCGTTGTGAAGTAAGTTATTTAGAATCTGGAAATAAAGCTGTTTATCTAAATTACAGACCATGTCATTTTTTACAGGCAATAATTTCAAATAGATGTTTTTCTTTTCTGCCATCGGATAGAAAGCAGTCAAATTCCTTTGGGTTTCTTCGGCTATATTAAATGTTTCTTTGTTTAATTTTAGTTTTTTAGATTCAATAATAGATAAATCGAGAATACTATTTAGAGTAGTGAGAAGCCTCTTGCCGCTTTCATGAATCCTAATTGCCATTTCTTTAATTTCCGGCGTATGATCAAATTCTGTCATTATTTCAGAAAATCCCAATATACCGTTTAGAGGAGTCCGTAATTCGTGGCTCATATTTGCCAGAAAATTGCTCTTAAGTTTATTCATTTCTTCAGCTTTTTCCTTAGCAATAACCAGTAAACTTGCGGTGTCTTTGTGATGTTCAATTTCTTCAAGAAGCTCATTAGTCCTCTTGTTAACTGTCTTTTCAAGATTTTTGTTCAGGTATTCCATTTCCTTATTAGCAGTTTCAATATTATCAATCATTTTATTGAAAGATTTTGCCAGAGTGCCAATTTCATTATCGCTTTCAACTGCCCTAACCTGCCAGTTACCGGCTGAAATAGTTTTTGCAGTCGAAATAATATTTTGCATTGGTTTGAAATAAATCAATGAGAAATAATAGAAGATAATGCCGCCAAATCCAAATATAATAATACTTATAATTGCAACAATACCCTTTGTTTTATTGACCTCACTTTGAACGTTGCTTAATGAATAACCTGTATAAATTACACCCACCAACTTATTGTTGTCAGTTAAATTACACTTAGTTTTATAAATTTCATTTGGGGCGTCGATATCTGCTTTTGAACTGAGAATAGAGTACTGTAAATTAGAGGCGATATCTTTATTATAAGAATAGACTATGCCTGATTTATTTGTAAGGATAACATAGGAGAGGTCTTTATCACTTTTACAGCAATAAGCTATTTGGGAAATTTTACAACTGTCGAATTTAGAAATTGATTTACATATTGTACCGGATAAAAGCCTGTTAACAGACTCTGCTTTTGCTTCAATATTCTTTAGTCCATTCTCTTTAACTGAATACGGGAAGTACAGAAAAATAAATATAGAGACAGATCCTAATAAAGAAATTATTAGAAGTCTCATTTTATTCTTAATACTCAGTTTTTTTATCATTTATTCTTGGCTTCTATGTGAATATTGAAGACTTTAAAGTTGCACTAACAATATAATAAAACAAAATCTCGAAACAAATTGCTAAAAACGAGTTCAGATCACAAATTAGAATAAAGTCACTAACATTACGTGTGAGCAATTTTATTATAAGATATTATCGAAGAAACTCGGTATTAGTTTATGCTTATATACATTAAATTTGTAAAATAGTTAAAGAAAAGCATTATTGAATAGTTCTAGAATAGCAATCGATATAGAAAAGTTGAAAAAATCTACAATAATCGTAAATAATAGACATTAATTCTCAAATAATTTATTTATTATCTTTTCAATTTGGTTGCAAAAATCAGTTTTTGCAACATACCCATCAGCACCGTAAACTTCGGCACCCTCATTATACTGAACTTCATCGTTAAAACTCGTCAAAACAACTCTTGGAACGTGGTCACCGGATTTAATAATTTTAATCATTTCGAAGCTCTTTTTGTCCGGTAAATTAATATCCAACAGAACCAAATCCGGCTTAAACTTTTCGATTTTCTTAAATGCCTCATCAGCGTTAAAAGCCCACCCCACAACTGCAAAACCGACGTCCGTTGATAAAAACCTAACTGCTGAATGCAGAAACTTTTCATTATTGTCTACTAGTAAAATACTCTTTGGGTTCACCGGGCTTCCTATTACTTTATTTAATTTAACTGATACAAATTTATGCAATTGAAAAAAGTAAAGCAATCAGGGAATTCCTTATAGTGTAAGAGAGAATCCCTTATTTTTATAAATATTTATACGTCAGAAGATATTATACCTGTTCTGATTGCATATCTGACCAATCCTGCTACATCACGGATATTTAATCTCTCCATCATCTGCATTCTGTGGGTTTCAACTGTTTTGACGCTTAGGTTCAGTTTCCCAGCAATTTCTTTAGTGGAATTTCCTTCTGCAATAAGTTGTAATATTTCTCTTTGTCTTGGAGTAAGATGTTCATGCGGGAAAGGCTCCACAGCTTTATCACTGCTTGCGCTGCTCCCTACCCTCCTAAGATAATCTTCAACAACATGCCTTGAAATCACAGGGCTTAAGTAAGTCTCACCTCTGGCCACAGCCCGCAACGCTAACTCAAGCTCAGTAGGGGCAGATTCCTTTAAGAGGTATCCTGAAGCTCCCGCCCGAAGTGCCTGTAGGACATATTCTTCGGAAGCATGCATGGAAAGGATCATAATTTTAACATCGGGGAACTCTTTGGATACACGGGCGGCAGTATCAAGCCCGTTTAGCTCACTCATAGCTATATCAAGCAAAACAATATCCGGTTGATTTTGTTCTATCAACTTTAAAGCGACTCTTCCGTTGTCAGCTTCGCCAATTACTTCAACTCCGTTTATGCTTTCCAATAATGACTTTATTCCGGCTCTTACCAATGTATGGTCATCAGCAATTATCACTTTAATATCGGCCATATCACTACCTCATAAAAATTCGGTGTAATATAACACAAAAATAATCTCTTTCATTTGATAATTGTTACTTATCATATTAGATTAAGTTAAAATAGCAATTAGGAACAGTCTTCATGCTAAATCAGTCAACTAATACTGTAAGTTCTTAATTTGTTACTTTGTATTTTTATCAGGATTATTTATGCTAAGGAGTCTCAGAACAAAATAACCAATTATTCCTGCAATTAGAGAAGCTGACAGAATACCAACTTTGGCCTCTGTCAATAGTTCACTATTCCCATTAAAAGCAAGATTAGCAATGAACAAGGACATAGTAAACCCAATGCCCGCAATCCAGCCCACTCCATAAATTTGAATCCACGAAACACCTTTGGGAAGCGCTGCCAGCTTAAGTTTTACTGAAAGATAAGAAAAAAGTAAAATCCCAATCTTTTTGCCGAAAATAAGGCCAAAGATTATGCCTAGAGAGACAGAACTTGTAAGGTTATTCACAAAACCGGTTCCTAAGTTTACCCCTGCATTTGCAAAAGCAAAAACAGGCATAATTAAATAAACCACGTAAGGATGAAACTTCGTTTCTGTTTTATGTAAAAACGACACATGCGGATCCCTCTTGGCCGGAATTGTAAAAGCCAATAATACCCCTGCAATAGTAGGATGAACACCTGAGGATAGGAATGAAAGCCACAAGCAAACACCAAGAATAAAATAGACATATCCGTTTTTTATCCCAGCCTTATTTATTAGGACCAAAATAAGAACTAAGAAACAAGCTATGCCGAGACTTAGGAATGAAATTTCAGAAGTATAAAAAATTGCAATTACTATTACAGCCCCAATGTCATCTATTATTGCCAAAGCAGTAAGAAATACTTTTAATGAATTTGGTACTCTTTTGCCTAAAATGCTTAATATGCCTATAGAGAAAGCAATATCAGTAGCCATAGGTATGCCCCAACCCGGAGCTCCGTGCGTGCTTCTATTAAAAGCTAAATAAATGGTCATAGGAACAAGCATTCCCCCCAGCGCCGCCGCAACCGGCAAAAAGGTCTTTTTTATTGACTTCAGTTCGCCATACAAAATTTCCCGTTTTATTTCTAAGCTGACAACAAAAAAGAACAAAACCATTAAACCGTCATTGACCCAGAATGAAACAGTTTTGTTCAGGACTTCAAATTCAGGCCACAAAATAATTTTGTAATCAAGCAAGAAGGAGTACAACCCTTTTAATGGGGAATTTGCAATAAGAAGGGCTATAACTGTCGCAACCAGCAGAACTATACCTCCGGATGACTCTAATTTAATAAACCACTGCATCGGAGGAATAATTTTTTTGATCAAGTTATTAGAAGTCAATCTCTTCTTTGTTTTTATTTCACGCATAGTGTCTATATATTCAAATCTGCACTGCTAACAATACAGTGATAATCCTCCTCATATGTAATAATTTTGAAGAAGAGGTCTTTTAGGCTTACTGCTTACAGCAAATTAGAATATATAAGTAAAAGTAAACAATGTCAAATAAGCCTCTACTATATTAAGTATAAATTTGTAAAAAAAGACAAACCCTTTTTGCAATAAATTGAGTTGTAGAACACAGGAAGTTGAAAATTGTAAATAGTTATCGGAAAATAATTGAGATTTGTTAAGGATTATTATAAATTATATGCAGAATTTGTAAATATTTTGTTCTTAAGAAGTTACCTATATAGTTTAAGCTGTATTGGACTAAAATTATATAGAGTTTTGTAATTGGTCTTTTTTAATACTGTTATTAAATATTCCGGGTTAAATAGTTCATGATCCAGTTAGCGATAGATAGACTGTAGATTGTAAGAATTATTATATTGTATGCAATGAAGTTACGAAATCCATAATGTGGTAAATTGTTAGAAAATTATAAAATTCATTTCAAAACCTATCCTCTTCTAAGCGTTATATAATTATACACGCTTAAGGCAGGAACATACATTCAAGCAAAAAAGATGTTATTGATAAAATAAGTAAATCATTTTTTAGATCAATTAAGAATTATTAAATAGAAGAGGTTAATAATGAAAAGGCTCATGTTTCTCTCCGTATTACTTTTAATTTTTTCAACAACCATTCGCGCACAAGTTCAATCTACAGCCATGGGAGGACTATGGAATGATCCAGGGACTTGGATTGGTGGGGCTGTACCAAATGCAGCAAGTGATGTAGTTATCATGGGACCTGTAGTACACGGCTCAGCAAACGGCTATGATATTATAACAGAATACTGTCACAACCTTACTATTATGCCGACCGGATCATTGCAGAATGCCGATTATGGAGGAGGAACAGGCATTTTTCCATTAATCGTTTCAGGAAATGTAATAAACAACGGCGTTGTATCCGACGGTCCAACTGATTTATTAAAAATAGTAATTAGCGGCGACCTTACGAACAATAATGTGTGGATGCCTTACAGAACCGAGTTCCAGACATTAAGTAATCATAATTTAAGTCTTGCACCAGGAAAATCATTTGGGAGTATAATTGTTAACAATATGAATTCTTCATTTACAGCACTTACCGATATGTTATTTACATGTGATTATAAGATAGATGGAAATATACAGCGAGATAATTTTTATTTAAATGGAAATATTTTTAATGTTGGTGACCATAAAATAGAATTACGCCAATGCATGATTAACAAAGGAACACTAACCGGTAATTTTGAAATCCTTGGAACTTTTAAACTCAATATTGATGTAATTGATACACTTGTTTTTATTGGAAATATAACCGTAACCGATACACTTCAGGCTAATGTATATAATATGGGCTATGGAATTCAAGTATTAAAAATTATTGGAAATATTACTAACAACGGAGTTATTAGGGATAATGAGGATACTTTTGATAAATCCATACTTAATCCTGACGACCTTAACATACTTATCACAGGCAATATTACAAACAACGGAAAATGGACGTGTAACTATGTAAACTTAATTGGTACAGAGACACAATATTTATCACAAAGTCCCGGGAAACGATTTGATAGTTATTTTTACGATCTTAATGCAGTAAGTAAGGTACAAGCACTAAGCGACATTACTATAACGAACAACTTCTCTTTAAATGGCGCAACCTTTGAAATGGGAAGGCACACTCTTACAATTGATGGTTGGTTGAAAAATGGAACAATTAACAACACTACACTGCACAACGGATTTCTACAAGGCATAACAAGTTTAAGTCACTTAGTATTAGAAGGGACAGTAACAATTGATGACAATAACATTTTTAAGGATACAGTAATTATTGCCGGTACAATACGATCAAATGATTATGGTTCCGGTTCTTATATTTATAATTTATTAGTTGATGGGGACATAACAAATAATGGAACAATTAAAAACATGAATGACGGTGATGTACTTTCGCTTGAAATAACCGGAGACATTACAAATAACGGAATATGGCAGCATAGTTTTACTAAATTCAAAGGCACACATGCGCAACATATAAGTTCGCTGGATGGACATATCCTTAATGGAGATTTTTCCGACTCTGATTCTACAAGTTCAATTATTGCAAACTCTGACCTCTCTTTTTCAGGTAATTGGAATCTTGGCAAAGCTGTACTTGATATGCAAAATCATCATATCACTTTCCAACCCGAGAAGTGGGTACGCAATGGATATATTAAAAATGCTTCAGTTAAAAATGGGTATTTCAACAATGCAAAATTTCTTAATGAAGCTACATTTCTTGGGAAAGTGACTATAGCAGATTTTGTATCAGCTCGCTCTAACGTAATAATTCAAGACACTCTTCTTCCATTCCCGAATGGCGGAGGTACATATACTTATCCAATTGTAATATTTGGAAATGTTATAAATAATGGCGCCGTAATTAATAATGAAAGCGATTTGTTAACAGTTTCAGTTGCCGGTGATATAACTAATTATGGGAAGTGGAATGTTGCCCACAATAATATACTCTTCTATACAAATGGTAATACTCACAAACTTAAATACTATAATACCGGTTCATCAAACATAACAGTAAATGGATGCACAATAAACGGAATTGGCGCTAACGCCTTCACTATTATTTCCGGCGGAGGTAATGCAGTGATAGGGCCAAATGAATATTATGAAGTTGATATTTCATTTAATTCAACAATGGCGGATACAATTGCTCAGCTTAATATCGGTTGTCCTCAGATGAACAGCTTTTCCACATTTGGTTTAATTGGACATAAATTTGACACTATAGAAGATGTTAAAGAAATTACAGACAAAACACTACTGGATAAATTTAGCATAGACCAAAATTATCCCAACCCCTTTAATCCTTCAACTACAATTAATTATCAATTGCCTGCTGCCGAAAAAGTAACTCTAAAAATTTACGATATACTTGGCAATGAAGTAGCTTTATTGGTTAACGAAGAAAAACCCGCCGGCAACTATCAATCGGTATTTAATGGAAGTAAATTATCAAGCGGGATATATTTTTATCAGTTAAAAGCAGGCAATTTCCTTAAGACAAAAAAGATGTTATTACTTAAGTAGTTTAATTTTAATGTGAAAGTAGTGCTACATGGGTTAAATAAAAAAGGCGGATACAAAGATCCGCCTTTTTTTAGTAATAACAAATATTACTTTATTTAAATAGAGAGACTAAGTCATATTCCAGCTTTTCCTCAGAATAGAATGGCTCGCCAAATTTCTTGCCAATCTGAAAACCGTAAAACTGAGTTCTTGACTCAATATAGTCAATAAATTCTGGTTTACTAATAAAAGTTTCAGGTTCTACACTTTTAGGGTTATAAAACTGAGAACCGTATGCTTTAACGGCATTCATTTTATGTTCATAGGTATCAGTTATATCAACAATAAAGGTAGGTTCAAATGTATATGTCTGCATGTAATAAAATAATTTGCTTGGTCTGTATGGTTCCTGAGCAACTTCCTTGTCAAAAGTTTTAACTTTAACCAGACCTGCAGAAAACATCGCCTCTTTTGCCAACCGGCTGGTATGGATATGATCCGGATGCCTGTCATTAATATAAGGAGCAAAAATTATTTTTGGCCTGTATTTTCTAATGCTCATAATTAAGCGCATTAAATTATCCTTATTTCTTTTAATATTACCGTCAGGAATTCCGAGATTTTCTCTTATAGCAGCTTTTAGAATGATAGCCGCTTGAAAAGCTTCTTTTTGTCTTGACTCTGCCGTACCGCGAGTCCCAAGTTCACCTTTTGTTAAATCTATCAGACCGACACGAATGCCGGCTTTGGAGAATTTAGCAATAGTCCCGCCCATTGAAAGTTCAGCATCATCCGGATGCGCAGAAAATACCATTACGTCAAGATTCATATTGTATATTGGTTAGTTTAAAATAATTTTTCTACGCTTGAAAATAGTAAAAAATATTACTTAAGTCTATACCTTTCTAATTGTTTTTGAAAAATTCTTATTCATTTTTCATTTATAGCTATTGTTTTCCTAAAAAAATTTGTAACTGAAATTATTTACTTTTTATTATATTAAGGATTAAAATAATTATAAGATAGATATTTTGTGCAATGGAAATTTCAACTAAAACCAAAAAAGCGTTTATGAACGGTAAAATATATACCGTAAACCCAAAACAGCCTGTTGTTAACTGCGTTATTATTTCAGGAAATAGGATAATATTCTCAGGAGACATAACAGAAGCAGATAATTTAATGGACAATGAGACTGAAGCAATTGATCTTAATGGGAAGCTGATGTTGCCGGGATTTATAGACAACCATGTGCATTTTACATACGGCGGCTTTTTTCTGGAGGGTATAAAGCTTAGAGATGCTGGTTCCAGAGAAGACTTTGTAAACCGCATAAAAGATTATGCAGTAAAACATCCGGGAAAATGGATAAAAAGCGGGAACTGGGACAATGAGGCGTGGGAAGACAAACGGCTTCCATATAAAGAAATGGTTGATCCTTACACAGAGGATACACCGGTTTTTGTTGACAGGTTTGACCAGCATATGGCACTGGCAAACTCTTATGCACTAAAACTTGCAGGTATAACTAAAGATACTATTGACCCTGCCGGCGGCTTAATTGTGAGGGACAAAAACGGCGAGCCCACCGGAATCTTAAAAGACAACGCAATTATTTTGATGAATAAAGTCATTCCACCTCCTTCTGACGCTGATTATGATAATTCCGTTTTAACCGCATTGGAACACGCAAAACAGTTCGGAGTAACATCGGTGCAGGATATTACCCTGCAAAGGGACTTAGAGACATATAAGCGGCTTGAACAAGAAGGAAAGCTGACCTGCCGCATTTATACACGGTATCCTATTTACGATTACAAGACACTAATTGATCAAGGTGTAAAAGTAGGAGCAGGAAGTGATGTTTTACGGCATGGCTCAATTAAAGCATTTGCAGACGGCTCACTGGGTTCATCAACGGCCTGGTTTTATGAGCCCCTGCTGAACGAGACCTCTTGCGGACTGCCACAGGATATAGTTATAGACGGCCGTATAAATGAATGGACTAAAGATATAGATAGGAATGGGCTGCAATTATCCATTCACGCTATTGGCGACCGCGCAAATGCTTTCATATTAGACTTATATGAAAAGGTTGCAAAAGAGAATCCTGCATGGGACAGACGATTCAGAATAGAACACGTACAGCACCTTAGAGAAGAAGATTTCAAACGTTTTAAAGAGCTTAATGTAATTGCATCAGTTCAGCCATATCACTGTATAGATGACGGTGTATGGGCTGAAAAGAGGGTCGGTAAAGAAAGGCTTAACCAGACCTATGCTTTCAAATCTCTTATTGATGCGGGAGCTAAAGTGTGCTTTGGGACTGATTGGACAGTTGCTCCATTAAATCCCCTGTTAGGAATTTATGCAGCAGTTACACGCAGCACTTTGGATGGCAAGAACCCGGAAGGATGGATACCTGAGCAAAAAATTTCAGTTGAAAAAGCAATTGAATGTTATACTATAAATTCAGCTTTTGCTTCATTTGAAGAAGACATTAAAGGAAGCATAGAACCCGGCAAGCTTGCCGATTTTGCAGTTCTCTCTGATGATATTTTAACAATGGATCCGGCAAAGATTAAGGATGTAAAGGTTGAAATGACAGTTTTTGATGGAAAGATTATTTATAAGAGATAATTTACTTAATATATGTTTTCAATATCTTGCCAAAATATAATGTCTTTGTAGGTCAGGCATTCCTGCCTGACCATTGCAACAAGCTTTTTACAATTGGCAATATAGATCCCTCTGCCGATAAATCAGCCTCGGAATGACAATTGATATTTAGTGGTATCTTCCCAACTTAAACATTGTGGGTGTTAGTAATAACTTCGCCCCGAATCGTCCTGCGGACTTCATTCAGGGCTATTGAAAGGGGGAAATATTTTAATGTTATC
>JAUZPC010000069.1 GCA_030706105.1 Bacteroidota bacterium
AACATTTATTTGAACAGTCTGTTTAAAATCCGGTTCATTGCGTGTATTACCTAAACTTGAAGATGTTACTCCTTCGGTTTTTTCATTTCTCCAGCCGCCCTTAATATCTACGGCACCGCCAATTTTAAGACTTATTTTAGGTTCACCAAAAATGCTTAATACGCCAACAGACGGTAAAGGAATTTCAAAATCCGTAATATCTTTTATTAATTCGCCCAAGCCTTTTTTAGCATCTTTTAATTTGTAGTCCCTGCCGGTAAGCTCCCAGCTCTCCCTTTCGCGCTGAGCAACTATCTCTTTTATATAGATATCAACCGGAACTTTAAGGATAATTTTTGTCTGCTGGTTAGCAACAAGCTCTTTAATAACAACATACTCGCCCGTTGAATCAATTTCGGCAATACGCTTTTTTATAGTTTCAGATGGTTCCGCAAAGAAACTGCGTTTTTTTTGTGGTTTTAATGTCAGGTACGGTTTATCGTCCCTTTGGTAATGGAAATATTTAATTCTTGCGGTAGAATCCAATTTTAATAAATCTACCTTTACTGTATCTTTCTTTACTTTTGAAGTATCACGCAGTAATGGGTTTTTAACTTTGGAAGTATCCTTTGTTAGTTTTAGGCTGTCTCTTTGATTTTTAGTAGTATCACCCATCAAATCAAAGATATTGAATCCTTTAAAACTATTTTTAGAGGCAACGGTACTGACAGAGTTTTCAGGTATATTGTTTAAATTATTTAAATCATTTTTGGAATTTTGCGGCAGAATATCGGGTAGTACTTCAGATAAATTATTTTTAAGATTTGTATTTCTTGAATTACTTAACTCCAGGCAGCTTTTTAAATTCAAAGATTCAGCTAATCTTTGAGCTTTTAAATTAGCATTATAAAAAGCGTTTATCCATACAGTCTGATTAATTTCGGTTTCATTTTTGGAGAAACCCAAATTAATTGTGGCATAAACTACTAAAATAGTAATAACGGTTATTTTTAATAAAACCGGAATCGAGTTAAAAATAAATCGTTTGATAAGTAAACCTTATGAAATAATTAATGTAACAGTAGATAAAAATCTATAAATCCTCCGTAATTTGTTATCAAATATGATACTTCGGAAAATAAGAAATAACCTAAAAAATATTCACGGAATTATTTTTCCAGTAGACCAGTAGAAATGTACAATTGACCTAAGTTAACCTTGTAATAATTTCTTTATATTGCGGATAATTGTCAACCAGAAACTCACGTTTAGCTAATTCAAAATCATCAAATTCAAAACCCGGTGAAACAGTACAACCTATTAAGCAAAAAGAACTATCTTCTTTTAATGCAGCTCCAAACCAGCAACCTTTTTCAATAGTTACCTGAAGCGTTTCTCCTAATTCCAAGTTTTTTCCCAGACAAATTTGAGATAATTTTCCCAATTGGTCAAGCACATAAATAATAACCGTGGAACCATCATAAAAATGCCAGGTTTCATCAGATTTTAATCTGTGAAACCTTGAAACATTTGTGCCTTCAAGTAAAAAATATATTGAGGTAGAAAACGTCCTATCCCCTGAATACCTGCCGGGCAATAATTTGGCTTCGTAATATTCAGCGGATCTATATATTTCTTTAAAATATCCTCCTTCAGGATGTTTTTGAAGATCTAACAACTCAATATATTTTTCTGCCTGCAAGTTCATATTTATAAGTGATCTGTTAATTTATTCAGTTTTAAATAATCTACAACTTTTTTAACATCCTGAGCCTGATCCCGCCTGCAAACAAGCAGTGCGTCATCTGAATTTATAACGATTACATTCTCCATACCAATAACTGCAGTAAATTTATTTGGGGAATAAATGTAAGAATCAACAGTTGCATCAAAATATACATTACCCACAGATGCATTACCTTCTGCATTCTTTTTACTCAAATGATATACTTCTTCCCAACTCCCTACATCTGACCAGGCAAAAGTCCCTTTGGTAAGAAATACTTTTTGAGATTTTTCCATAATTCCGTAATCAATAGATACGCTGCGGAGCATACCATAAACTTTTGAAAGGTTTGCTTCAAAGGCAGGAGTATCAATAAATTTTTGAATTTCCAAGAGCCCTTCATAAAGATCAGGCATAAAATATTTAATTTCGCTTAAGATTGCTTCGGTATGCCAAATAAACATGCCGCTGTTCCATAAAAAATCGCCGCTCTCAATAAATCTTACAGCAGTACTATAATTAGGTTTTTCTGCAAAAGTAAGAACTTTGAAGATATTTTCCGAAACAAAGCTTTCATCAATCTGTATATATCCGTATCCGGTTTCGGGACGCGAAGGTAAAATTCCGATAGTGACTAGTCCTTTAGATTTTGCCGCAAAGTCACAAGCATTTAATATTGTATTATGAAATGACTCCGTATCTTGAATAATATGATCAGCCGGAAGTACAACTGTTACAGCATCACTGCATTTTTTTTGAATAATAATTGAAGCTAACCCAATACATGCAGCCGTATTCCTGCCGAATGGTTCTTCAATTATATTAGCTTCCGGAATACCGTTAAGCTGTTTCTGGATTTCCGGTTTCTGAACTTTATTTGTTATTATATATATATTATCTTCCTTAACTACTCCTTTAAGACGCTCTACAGTATCCTGAATCATAGTCTTTTCACCAAAGATCTTCAAAAGTTGTTTCGGCGTTTTTTCTTTACTTCTTGGCCAAAATCTTGAACCTACGCCCCCCGCCATAATAACGGCAAATATTTCCATAAAAAAATCCTTACTTAATAGTTAAAACTTTTTGCCCAAATTCTTCGGCTTTATTTAAATAATTAGTTATATCAACATCCTTACCTTTAACAACCGCAACTATTACAATTAAGCAGGCTCTAATGCTTTCAAGAACATCTTTATCAGGCTCAATTTTCCTGGAAGCAATAAGGCTTAATGTTTTAGCAGCAATTCTGTGCATATTAGCAATAACATCAAAATTTGCAGTCTCGGACAACTGCGCATTTGCTTTTAGAGTTGAAACATATTGTTCAATTTCCGTAGAATTTATTGTACCGGCAGAAAGCGTTTTTAAAAATGGTTCCAGTGTTTTAATCGGTTTAAGTATTATTGTATCATAGTCAGCAATAACATCACCGGCCGGCGTCTCATCTTCAAAAATAATACTTTCTTTTTCCTTTATATTTTCTTCTTTATCAACCACAGTTGTAAAATCAGGATAACTGCTTGTTCTGTTTGAAAAATCAACAGAAATTTCAGGAGCAAATTTAGTATTTTTCTCCTCAATTTCTGCTTCCGGCGATACCTTTAATTTATCTTTTTTTAGTTTCTCCATAGTCGAATTTATGGACTGAGGAGAAGCCACATCCAATAAATGGCTGAGATCTTTAATTAAATATCGGCTATGGTCTTTGAACTTCTCAGATATTTTAAAGAAATCAAGTGTCGACTGAGTTAAATAAATATAAATTTCATGCAGACGGATTGCAAAAGTTGATACTTCCGTAATCTTCTTCATTTCCTTTATATCGCCCTCTAAATCATCAGACTTTAGAATAATCTCTCTTAATAACGCAACTACTTCAATTTTCTGGTTATTAAGTCTTAAACTATTGCTGGCAGCTGAAATGCTTTGTACTATATATTGTTTTAGAAAATCCATTTAACTCTTATATATTCTTGGTACTCGTTTACTTAAATTACATAATATCTCATATGGGATAGTATTGATTATTTTGCACCAATCCCAAGCATCAATAGAACAATTTTTTGAATGTCCCAATAAAATCACTTTTTCTGAAACCGGATAGACATCGTTATTCAAATTAATCATAATTCTATCCATAGTAACAGTCCCGGCCTGAGGATATTCTTTATCGGCAATAATTACTTTCATTTTATTTGTAAGATGCCTGTTTATTCCATCAGCATAACCAATTGGTACAGAGGCAATATTGACGTTGCTTCCGGCTTTGAATTTCCTTCCGTAACTAACATATTCATTTTCTCTAATAAGCCTTACTGTTGAGATGCACGAAAACAAATCCATAACCGGAGATAAATTTATTGAATCACTCGTCTCTAAGGAAGGATGATATCCATACAAAATAATGCCTGGCCTTACCATATCAAAATATGAGTCCGGCATATCGAGAATTGCACCGCTGTTTGCACAATGGGCAAGCCCGTAATCAATATTTTCAGATCTAAGACAGTTTACTAAAGAAGTAAACTTAGCCAATTGTAAATTAGCATAAGTTTTGTCATACTCATCGGAAGTAGAAAAATGCGTATAAATGCCCGCTATTACAAACTGACTGTTAGATTTAACGTATCTTATAAAATCAACCGCCTCGTCAGATGAAACTCCCAAACGCCCCATTCCGGTATCTATTTTTATATGAATTTTTATCTTGGAGCGTGAGCCACTTTTTCTTAATTCATTATCTAAAATTTTTAACTGTTCCCTGTTGTACACAGTTGCTTCCAGTTTATATTTAATTACATCCGGAGCATTTGAACGTGAAAAAGGATCTAAGACTAAAATTGGTGTCGTTATTTTATTTTTTCTTAACTCAATAGCTTCTTCAGTAAGAGCAACAGCAAAATATTCAGGCGCTGCTTTTCCGAGCGCACATAAAGATTTGGCTACATTAACCGCACCGTGACCATAAGCATCTGCTTTAATCACAGCCATAACTTTTGAGGTTTTTACTTTCCTACGAATATTTTTATAATTTTTAACAAGTCTGGTTAAATCAACCACAGCAAAAGTATTCCGCATTTCAATACTATTTAATTTTAATAACATTTTAATTAAGAATCAAAATATATGGGATTAAATAGATATAATCAATTTAATTATAATATTCTATTTTATTTATTAATTAACTAAAAGACGACAAATATACATATGCAAAAGAGATAATATTTTAATTATATTCACTTAACAATTTGTTAATGCAGGATAGTTAAATTTGCCTCAAAAAAATGAATATAGTATGAAAATAGCACATATCTCCGATCTTCATTTAAATACATTTTACTCTAATTCCTATTTTAATGAAATAAAAATTATTTTAAAATATATCCTTTCTCAAAAGGCTGACCATATTGCAATTACCGGTGATTTAACTGACAATGCTGCTGAAAAAGATTTTGAAATTTTAAGAAATCTTTTTAACGGATTCGGATTGATGAACTCTGAACGCCTTTCAGTTGTTATAGGAAATCATGATATTTTTGGAGGCGTACAAACAGCAGAGGATATTCTTTCTTTTCCGGGTAAATGTATGGATACTGATTATTCTGCAAAAGTTAAAAGATTTACGGATTACTTTAGAGAGACTTTCTCGAAGTGCGTTTTTAAAAACGATGAATCATATTTCCCCTTTGCAAAAATTCTTGATGACGTATTACTTACGGGCCTGAATTCAATTATCCCCTACTCAAAGTTGACTAATCCCTTTGCCTCTAACGGCGAAATTTCTCTGGATCAGTTTAATTCATTAAACTCGCTATTAGATGATTTTTCGGAATTCTGTAAAACCAAGCTCGTTTTAGTTCATCATCATTTTGAAAAATTTAAACCTGACAGCAGCAGGTCTAATTCACTATTCCAAAATATTGAAAAGCAAACGATGAAACTTAGGAAAAAGAAAAGACTGTATGAATTATTTGATAAGCACAAAATTGACTTAGTATTGCATGGCCATTATCATAACTCTGCTGAATACATGCGAAAAGGAATTAGGTTCTTAAATGCAGGTGCTACAATAAAAGGAAGAAATCTAAATGAGATTAATATTAATTTTGTAAATATTGAAGAGAATAAGATAAAAATTGATATTCATAAGCTGGAGAATAACACAATAAAAATAAAACCTGCTTTTTTAAGTGATTTATTAGCGCAGAATGAAATAAAATGGCCGCAGCCCAAATTTTAGTTTAGGACGTACTTTATTAAATATTCAGAATACCGTACACTACCTGATGGATTAAGACCTTTTTTCTATCAATTAAACTTTTTAATACTTTGATACGTCTAATATTAAAATTACTACACAAAAACAAAAACAGCTATCAATATTTTAGTATCATACTATGATATTATTTTGGAATGACATAGGAAAATTTAATATATTTTATTAAATGTTGATTTGTAACAAGAAAATTTTTATATATAAAAAGCTAAACAGTAGTCCCTATTTTTTTACATAGTTTTTTTGTATATTTGTTTATTGAATTTTTCCTTCTCAGGAGATATATATGATGAAAAAAATTTTACTGATTATTATAATATTATTTACATTACTTGGAAATTTGGCGGCTCAGTATAAAACCGTTAGATTTGGAAATTTATTAGTTAATGCTCAGGCTTTGGTGTTAAGTTCTTTGAAAAGCCCTGCAAATGTTTATGTACCCCACAAGAATAAAACTTATGCAATAAATGTAGAAAATGATGAAGTTCCAAGAAGTTTTGAGTTATATCAGAATTATCCAAATCCATTTAATCCCTCAACATTAATCAAATATGATGTTGCCCATGAAACTTTTGTTTCTCTAAAAGTTTTTAACTTATTAGGACAAGAAGTATCTGTTTTAGTAAATAGGATTCAGAAGGCAGGCAGTTATTCCTTAAAGTTTGATGCAGCAGGTTTAAATAGCGGCTTTTATATTTATCGTTTTCAGGCAGACGGTTTTATAAAAGTACGTAAAATGCTTTTTCTTAAGTAAAATATTATAGTACAAATTGATACTTGAATAATAAAAAAGACAGGTCATAGCCTGTCTTTTTTATTTTAAAATTTTGGAAATAGAAGAGATAACATTACTTACTCATATCTCAGTGCTTCAATCGGATCTAAATTTGCTGCTTTGTAAGCGGGATAGGTGCCAAATATTATTCCCACTAATATACATAATCCTAAACCTATAGCCACCCAGCCATATGGGATAGCCGTTTCAGCTTTTAAAAAGCTGCCGGCAATATTGCCGATACTCACCCCCAGAAAGATACCAATAAAGCCGCCAAATAGGCATAAAACAATAGCTTCAAATAGAAACTGAGTAAGTATAGTACTTTTTTTGGCACCAATAGCTTTTCTAATTCCAATTTCTTTTGTTCGTTCTGTAACTGAGACAAGCATTATATTCATTATACCTACACCGGCAGCAAGTAATGCAATAATAGAAACTGCCATTGCTCCAATTTTAACCCCACCGGTAATGTTATTTATTTGGCTTAAAATTGATTCATTACTGAAAATTTCAAAATCGTTATCTTCTCCCGGTTTAACTTTCCGGATTGTTCTCATATATCCGATAGTCTGTTCAATTATAGGATTGTAATCCACTTTTGAATTTGACATTACTGTAATGCTTACGCTTCTTCCGGTCTTTCCATATTGTGCCTGATAAGAGGAAATTGGTAAAATAACGAAATTGTCTTCACTTTGGCCAAAGAAAGAAGGCATGGGCTCAAAAGTCCCTATTACATAATATGGACGGTTATCAATTTTTACAGTTTTATTAAGAGCGCCGCCAAAGGGAAAAAGCTTTGTAACTACATCATTCCCCAAAATGCACACATCTGTTGAGTTATCAATATCAGTCTGCCTCAGAGGCCGTCCCTCGTTTATTGTGACGTTATGAGTGTAGAAAGCCCCCATAGTTACACCCAATATATAAATATTCGGATTAGTTTCTTTATTTCCAATTTTTACAGTCCGTCCGCCCCGGCCTTGTTCCGCGCCAACATATTTTGCATTTTTAAGCAATCCATCTAATCTATAGAAATCATCAAGAGTAATATCTTTTCTGTTTCTGTATTTAGCCCACTCACCGGGATCCCCTGTATGGATAGCCGGAAATTTGTTTATTTGGAAAGTATTCTTACTTAAAAACTGCATCCCGCTTTCAATGCTATTCTGCAACATTGTAATAACTGTCATAATAACAATAATTGAGAAAATACCGACTACTACACCAAGTATGGTAAGAATTGTTCTTAATTTATTTGTTTTTATAGATTGTAAAGAAAGTGCAAATATTTGCGAAACCTGCATAAGAAAACCTTTTCTTTATTTTATGATATAAAGTATTTTATTCATATCTCAAAGCTTCAATTGGATCTAAATTTGCAGCCTTATAAGCCGGATATGTTCCAAACACAACACCTACAAATACACATAAAGTTAAACCTATAGCTACCCAGTCATAAGGTATTGCAGCTTTAGCATTTAAAAAACTGCCTGCAAGGTTACCCAGACTAACACCAAGGAAGATTCCGATAAATCCTCCAATTAAACATAATATTATTGCTTCAAACAAAAACTGACCCAAAATGCTTCTTCTTTTTGCACCGATTGCTTTTCTTATACCTATCTCTTTAGTACGTTCAGTAACCGAGACAAGCATTATATTCATAATTCCAACACCTGCAGCAAGTAAGGCAATTATGGAAACAGCCAGAGCCCCAATTTTTACTCCGCCAGTTATATTGTTAATTTGTCCTATAATTGTTTCATTACTAAAAACATCAAAGCTGTTATCATTTCCCGGTTTATCTTTTCTTATAGCCCTCATTGCCCCGGTAGCGGACTCAATCAGAGTATTATAATCTTCTTTAGAAGCTGACATTACAGTAATATTGATACTGTTATTGTACTTGCCATATAGAGACTGGAAAGTAGTAATAGGAACGACAATATAATTGTCCCTGCTTTGACCAAATAACTGCGGCTGCCTCTCAAGTACTCCTATAATAGTAAATGGAAAGCCATTAACTTTTATTTCTTGATTTACCGGCGAAAGATTAACAAATAGTTTTTCAACAATTTCCTTACCAACAAGACAAACATTCTCTGAATACTTAATGTCAGTACTCCGCATCTCCCTGCCATAATCCACAACCCAATTGTTAGTTTTAATGGCATCTAAAGTTACTCCGGCAACTTGTATATTAGGATTAGTTTCTTTATTTCCAAATTTAACTATTTTACCAAATTGCCATTGTTCAGCCCCGATATATTTTGCAGTAGGTAAGACATCTTTAAGTCTGTCATAGTGCACAAGAGTAATATCCTCTCTGTTTCTCCATTTAGAATCATTACCATCATGCATTTGAAATGAAGGCCACTTTTGAATTTGAAAAGTATTTTTATTAAGCTGTGAAACACCATTTTCAATACTGCTTTGAAGCATGGTAATAACAGTCATTATAACAATAATGGAAAATATACCGACAACGATACCTAAAATTGTAAGTGTAGTTCTTAATTTATTTGCCTTAATTGACTGCAGCGATAATTTTAATATTTCTAACATATAAAATACCTCCTATAACCATCAAGCTCAATTATATCCGTTCCATCATTCATATCTTAATGCATCCACCGGGTCCATTTTAGCAGCAGTATAAGCAGGAGCAAAACCCGCAGCTATACCAACAGCCAAAGAAACGCCAATTGCCAGAAAAACAACACCATACTCAATTGATGTGGGTATAAATCTGTTTATTAATAAACTAAGAACCGAAGCTAAAATGAGTCCGACAAATCCACCCATCAGACAAATAGTAGTGGACTCCAAAATAAACTGCCCAAGAATGGCTCGTTTTTTAGCACCAATTGCCTTCCTCAATCCAATTTCCTTGGTTCTTTCTTTAACAGAAACAAACATAATATTCATAATACCTATAGCACCAACAAATAAGGAAAGCCCGGTAATAAATAATCCCGCAATCTGTATTACACCAACAACTGAATTATAATTGTCCATCAGTCCTTCCTGCTGATTCACAGAAAAATCATTTTCGGTGCCAGGTGTTAAACCTCTAATCTGCCTCATTATACCTTCAGCTTCTGCCTTAGTATCTTCAAGCAACAATGGAGTTCTTGATCTGACATTAATAGTAATAGTATTGTTGTGTTCATTCATAAAGTTTTTGAATATTGTACCAATTGGTACAAAAACCTGATTATCCGGATTGAAACTGCCAAGCATAAAGCTGCCCTGTTCGGTAAGCACACCAACTACTTTAAAATCTACTCCGCCAATCTTAATACTTTTATCCAAGGCATTTCCTCTTGGGAACATACTTTTGGAAATTTCACTGCCCAACACCACTACATATCTTGCACTTTTACTTTCAATTTCAGAATAAAATCTTCCTTGATCAAAAGTAAAATTTGTTGTTGCCAGGTAGTCATAAGTTG
>JAUZPC010000007.1 GCA_030706105.1 Bacteroidota bacterium
TACTTAATGCGTTGATTGAGAAGCCTCAATATGTAGAAGAATTATCTCAACGGCTTGGCTTGGCAAGCTCAACTGTATCTTTTCATTTAAAGAAACTGGAAAGTGCCAAACTGGTTTATAAAGAAAAAGAGCAATACTATATTGTTTATCATCACTGTGATAAAATACTTAATATGTCCCTAAGGGAGCTTATAAGTTTTAATGACATTGATAAATTTATACAGGATGAAAGAATTCAGAACTACAACCAGAAGGTTTTAAATACATTTATCAAAAATAAAAAGCTGGTTAAACTACCTGTCCAGAGAAAAAAACGGATGATTATAATTGATGAATTTGTAAAATTATTTGAACCGGGAAAGAGGTATCCTGAAAAGGCTCTTGATTGCATTATTAAGACACTTTACGACGATTACTGCACTGTACGCAGAATTATGATAGATGAACAAATTATGGAGAGAGATAAGCAGGTCTACTGGCTAAAGAACCATAAAGGAAAGGAAGAAATAAATGATAAATAAGGCAGAAATTAAAAAGAAATACAAGCTTACTGAAGTGCCAATGGGTATTTATAAAATAACTAATTTAGTTAACGGGAAAATCTTTATTGGCCAAAGTAAAAATCTTACCGGAAGAATTAACCGGCATAAATTCGGATTAAAATTCGGGAGTGAAGAAATAAAAGAGCTTCAAAAAGATTATAATGAACTTGGTGAAGAGAATTTTACATTTGAAGTCCTGGATTATTTGAAACCTAAAGACGAGCCCGGACATAAT
Organism: Bacteroidota bacterium; assembly: GCA_030706105.1. Classification (GTDB taxonomy): domain Bacteria; phylum Bacteroidota; class Ignavibacteria; order Ignavibacteriales; family Ignavibacteriaceae; genus JAUZPC01. The sequence continues at coordinate 778 of JAUZPC010000007.1, forward strand.
TATTCTGATGATTTGGACTGTCTGGAGCAACTATGGCTTGAAAAACTTCAGCCGTATAACGATAAAGGCTACAATACTTTAGATTAAGATATTGTTAATTTCCCGCTTTAATGACTTATCATATTTGAATTGAGCAAAGTTGTTGCTATTTTTCAAATTAATTAAGGATATTTTAAACAACTGCGAAGAATTAATTGACCTCTTCAAAAACAGACATAAATAGCTTAACCAAGAAGACACCTTTTAAGGACGCTGCGTCTGTTTTGCTGCATACTAAAGTTAAAAAAGTAAACAAACTTATTACAAAGTATAATAACGATAAATCTGTTGGAAATCTGCATAAGCTAAGAATAGCTTTCCGGCGGCTTAGATTTTCTTTTGAGAACTTTAAGCCCTGCTATAAAAAGAAGGATATTAAATACGTTCTTAATTGTATTAAAAGCTTGCAGGATTTACTGGGCGAGATAAGGGATTTGGATGTTTTAATGGACAATCTGCATAATTTAGGACTGCAATTATCTGAAAATGATGAAGAAACATTGGTGATTAAAATAGCTTCAGAAAAGGAAAGAATAGAAGCGATTGTATCTTCGGAGTTAATATTATTTTCTTCTGACAATAAAATCCAATCCTTTTTTAAGTAATTTGCATCAAAGTCCCCCCTCTAATGCGTCATGTTAAGCAATTACTGTACTATATAGAATTACTTTATCAAGGTATGAAACATAAACTTTCCTTCATAAATCTCGATAATATAAGAAGAAAGATATTTTTGTTTATTTAAAATTTAGTGAACTTATTATCCACTATTAAAGGATAGAGTAAATAATGGAACTTGAAGAGAATAAGAAAGCAAGCACGGAGCTTTTACAGCTTGTCAGCTTTACTTTAGGAAATGAAGAATTTGGGATAGAGATTCAAAAGGTTCAGGAAATAATCCGGATGGTGGAAATTACCAAGTTACCGAATTCTCCGGACTTTGTTGAAGGGATTATGAACCTCCGCGGAAAAGTGATTCCGGTAATCTGTTTAAGGCAGCGGCTGGGGCTTGAGAAACTGCAAGCCGACAAAAATACTCGTGTTATTGTTGTTAATATTATTGGAAAGACCATTGGGTTTATCGTTGACAGCGTAAGCGAAGTATTAAGAATACCCCGTGATTTAACTGAGAAACCGCCCGAAATTACAACCGGTATAAATACAGACTACATTGTTTCCATTGCCCGGCTTGAAGACCGGCTATTAATCCTTTTGGATCTAGACCGCACTTTACTTACTACAGAGAAAATCGAATTAGAAGCGTTAGGAAGTTAATAAGCTGTGTTACAGAAAATATTTATTATTTCCAACGAGCTTCCGATAATATAAAATAAAAGGGATATGAAAAAATCATATCCCTTAAACTATCATCTAACCAATCACCACAAAATCAAATCAGTCCGCGATATTTTAACAAAGCATCAACTTTTGGAGCCCTGCCCCTGAATTGTTTGTAAAACTTCATTAAATCGCCTCTTGAACCAACTTCCAAAATGTTCTGCCTGAATGAATCGGCGGTTTTCTTGTCGAATAATCCGTGTTCCTGAAATGCCTGGAAAGCATCAGCATCAAGAACAGCTGACCATAAGTAGCTGTAATATCCGGCTTCATACCCTAAAGATCCACTGTGAAGGAAATTAGTAGTCATATATCTTGGCAGAATCTCAGGAATAAGATTCATTTTCTTAATTGATTCTTTTTCAAATTTAGCTACGTCCCTTTCCTTTGTATCGGAAAGCATATGCCAATCAAGATCGAGTATTGAAGCGGCAATATATTCACCGGTTTCAAAACCCTGATTGAAGAATTTGGCATTGCTGATTTTATTAATCAGTTCATCAGGAATAACTTCACCGGTTTTATAGTGTTTTGCGTACATTCTTAAAACTTCCGGCTGCAATGCCCATTTTTCCATAATTTGAGAAGGAAGCTCAACAAAGTCAGTCGGGACATTGCTTGAATACGGATAAACAACCTTTTGAACGAGAGCGTTCAAAGCGTGGCCGAATTCATGGAACATAGTAGTAACATCGTCAACGCTTAATAAAGCAGGTTTATCAGTAGTAGGTTTTGTAAAATTGCCTACGTTGTAAACAACAGGAGTAACAAAATTACCGTCTATATTGGTCTGATCCCTGAAAGAACTGCACCAAGCACCGTTAGATTTACTTTCCCTTGGGAAGTAATCTGAATAGAACACGCCCAGATGCCTTCCGTCAGCTTCTTTAACTTCATAAGCTTTTACTTCAGGATGATATACCTGGATATCCTTTCTTTCAATAAACTGCAAACCATATAACTTTGTGGCAACAGCAAACACGCCTTTTACAACATTTTCCATCTGGAAATAAGGCCTGAGCATCTCTTCGTTAAGGTCGTATTTTTCTTTCTTTACTTTCTCCGCATAATACCACCAATCCCACGGCTGAAGTTTAAAATTACCTTTTTCCCTGTCAATAATTTTCTGCATTTCAGCTACTTCAGCTTTGGCTTTTTTCATTGTAGGTTTCCAAACATCCAGCAAAAATTTCATTGCAGCTTCCGGAGTTTTAGCCATTTTTCTTTGCAGTACAAGATCAGCATATCTCTTGTAGCCTAAAAGATGCGCTTTTTCGGTTCTCAGTGAAATTATTTTGGCATATATTTTTTTATTATCAAGCTCATCATTATTATTGCCGCGGTTCATATAAGCTTTATACATTTTTTCTCTGAGCTCTCTTTTTTCAGAGAACTGAAGGAACGGGAGTAAGGTAGGTTTGTCAATGGTGAATATCCATTTCCCTTCCATTCCTTTTTCTTTTGCCTTTTCGGCGGCAGCCTGAATCTGGTCAGTAGTCAGCCCGGCAAGATCTTCTTTTTTATCAACGACTAATTGGAATTTATTATTTTCTTTGCGGACGTTATCTGCAAATTTAATTGTCAATTGAGAAAGCTCATTATTTATATTTCTGTATCTTTCTTTATCCTTGGCTTTAATGTTTGCCCCGCCGTTTTTAAAGTCGAGGTAATAATTTTCCAGAACTGTTTTTTGCTCTTCTTTAAGGCCTAATTTTGCGCGTTCATTATAAACTGCTTTAACTCTTTCGAAAAGCTTTTCGTTCAGATAAATATCATCATTGTGCTTTGCAAGCATTGCGGCAGACTGTTCTGCAATTTTCTGCATCTCATCATTGGTAATGGCAGAATTTAGATTCTGGAAAACTCTGTTAACCTTTACAAGCAGTTTTCCGCTCTTTTCCATAGCTTCAATTGTATTGGCAAAAGTTGGTTTTGCTTTATTATTTGCAATTTCATCAATTTCACCCTTTTGCTCTTTTATGCCGGCTTCAAATGCAGGCATATAGTGTTCCAATTTAATTTCGTTAAAGGGAGGCGTTTGAAAAGGTGTATTCCACTCTTTAAAAAAAGGATTATCCATAGTTTGCGCACCAGTGTTATTAGTAATTCCGTAAAATAGTATAAAGAAAAACAACAAGTACAAATACTTTCTCATTTTTATTCCTGAATAGTTAATATTGGTTTTCTAATATAAATAAAATTATTAAAAAGAAAAAGATGAACCAGACACCCAGACGCCATTTATCCTTTCTAATAACCGCTTAAATAAAACGACTTGATAAAAAGTATCGCGGAAATGAATTTATACTTCCAGCATCTTTTTACAAACTTTTAGCTTTTGCAAAACTATTTTGGTTTTGCCGTTATTTAGATTTACATATCTAAAATATGAATTGATTTAATTGCAAGCTAATATTATTTTTATCTTGCACATGAAAAATATTAAGCCAAAATATCGTATCATACTACCGGCAATTCTGCTATTGGCAATTTCCATTAATTTTATTCACTCCGAATTTGATTTTTTAAATTGTATTAGTGAAGCACATGATTCGCATGATTATTGTCATATTGTAGATTCATATTTTTCTCAACCCAAAACTGTATTAGTAACAATAAACCTAATTAATCTACACCCTGATTTCATATCTTTAATTCCTTCAGGTGAAGATGGGCTAAGAACAAATGCAGTTTTCTCATATTACAAGAATATTTCATTTAATGCTTTAATTCATAATGGTGTACCTAACTATTTGGTCAGCCATTCAATTTTAATTTGAGATTGAACACTCCATATTAACAGCAATATCCGCTCCCCGGATAGGTTTCTAAAAAATAATAACAATTATTCAAACCATAGGTATGTAATGTACAAAAAAGTACTATTGCTATACATTATTATAGCATTTTCATTGACGCATGCACAAAGCATAAAAGAAGAAAAACTATTATCCCTTAAAGATGTAATTGAGATTGCTCTTAACAATAATCCCGATATTATAAGAGCAAAGCAAAACATAATTGCTGAAGAGGGACGTTTTTTAAGAGATATTTCGCTTGCTCCCCCTGTCCTTTCATTTAATTATGACGAAATTCCTATTAAAACAGGATTACGAAATTTTAAAGAAAGGACTATAGAAATAAATCAATCATTTGATTTCCCCACTAAAATTATACTTTCAAGCAACAAGCTAAACAAGAATATCACCCTTGCAAAGGAACAGCTTTCAATGACTGAATTAAGTATAACTTCAACAGTAACCAAGGCGTATATGAAAGTTTTGGCACAAAAAGCAAAAATAAAATTGTATGGAGAAAACCTTGTAATTGCTAAAAATTTTTATGAGAAGGCTGAAATCAAAAAGAATGCCGGAGAGGCTACTCACCTTGAATTGTTGACATCTAAAGTACAGCTTGCCCAAGCCAAAAATCAACTGGAAATTGCCCACAGCTATTTCAACTCTGTCAATGCTGAATTATTTTATTTAGCCGGATTGAACAATAACGACTACCAAAAGTATAAGATTAAAGATTCATTGTCCTGCTACAACCTAAAAAATGAAATAACTTTAGAATTCATAGAAAATACTGCACTTGACAGAAGCCCTAAGAAAAAAATTGCAGAATTAAATTTTACGATATCGGATTTAAGCAATTCTCTGGCATGGTCAGGCCTACTCCCAACTTTTAGTGTTGGCTATAACCGTAAATTCATTGATGGTAATCCAAATTTTTATGGCGTATCTCTTGGCATTTCACTGCCTGTTTGGTTTATGTGGGGTAATAGAGGAGAAATAATGGAATCATATGCCGGACTTTCCATTGCAAAAGCAGATCTCCAAGACACTTACAATAGAATACTGCTTGATACTAAAACTGCATTTACTGAATTTCTAAATGCAGACCGTCAGCTTAAATTATATAAGGAAGAAATAATCCCTCAGTCAGAGGAAATTTACAGGTCAGCACAAATAAGTTATGATTCAGGCGAATCCACTTACTTAGAGTATTTACAGGCGCGCCAAATTTTGGTTAGTGCTAAAAGTGAATTTCTTGAAGTACTTGTAAATTATAATACTTCAATCTTAAATCTGGAAGAACTTGCAGGTCAATCTCTAACTAAATCAGAATAATAAATTGTGGGTCTAAAAATGAAAAATAAAATTTTATGTTACTTGTTACCTCTCTTTTTCGCATTAGCTGTCTTACCTGGATGTACAAGATCTAAAGGCGAAACAAAAGAAGAAGAAAAGAAAAATGAAAATTTAACCAGAGTTGTTCTAAATAAAGAATCTCTTAATAACTTCAAGCTTGAAATTGGTATTGCCGAAATAAAAGCAGTTAGTGACAATATTAGTGCACCGGCCAAGATATTAACCAACCAAGACTATGAAGCTTATGTTGGTTCTTTTGTTCAGGGCCGTGTTCAGAAGGTTTTGGTTAATCCAGGTGACTTTGTAAAACGCGGGCAGGTTCTTATGTATATTGAAGGCATCGAAATAGGTACATTAAAAGCTGAATTTCTAAAATCTAAAGCTGAACTCGAATTTAAAGAAGCAAATTACAACAGACAAAAAACACTTTTAGATCAGAAAGTCGGTTCTCAAAGGACCCTTCTGGAAGCAAAAGCTGAATTTGATAAAGCGTTAGCAGAGTTTACTGCAGCGGATAAAAAAATTCATTCGATAGGACTTACTGATGAAGAAATTCAAAAAAGTACTAATAAAGAAAGCCATACTGCCGGAAATCTTTCAATAAAATCACCACTCGAAGGTGTAATAGTTGAACGCAATGTTGTAATTGGACAATTGGTAGAGCCCAATACAAATGCCTTTAGAATTGTTAATACTGCTAATTTGATAGTTGAGGCAGATATAAATGAAAAAGATGTTCAATTTATAAATGGCAGACCTGATATTACATTCAAAGCATCTTCATACACTGAGGACATGTTCAGAGGTAAAGTTAATTATATAAGCGATGTTATCGATCCTAATTCCCGGACTATTAAAGTGCGCGCAACAATTAACAACACTTCCCGTAAACTTAAACCACAAATGTTTGGAGAATTACTACTTCCGATAAACGGAGGTCTTAAAAAGCTTGTAGTCCCCACCGAAGCTATAGTAAATGATATCCAGACCAATTACTTATTCGTTGTTCTAAATGATACAACCTTTGAAAAAAGAATAGTTTTAACCGGCCAGACCTATGGCAAGAACATTGAGATTAAAGATGGCTTGAAAGAAGGCGAAAAAATTGCAATTAAAGGAGTATTTTTCTTAAAATCTGAGCTAATGAAATCAGAGCTGGAGAGCGGAGAATAAAATGCTGGAAAAAATAATTTCATTAACCCTAAAACAAAAAAGCTTGATAGTCTTTATTTCCTTCATTATTGTCGGTTTAGGGATTTACTCTTATATATCTCTGCCAGTTGATGCTTTCCCGGATGTTACAAATATTCAGGTTGAAGTTGTCAGCTATGCAAATGGTTTATCTGCTCTTGAAATTGAGCGTTCTGTAACATATCCCATTGAAATGGCGATGCGGGGTCTCCCTAATGTTAAGCAGATGCGGTCTGTGACCAAATTTGGACTTTCGATTGTCACTATAATATTTGAAGATAACGTTAACATTTATTTTGCCCGTCAATTAGTATTTGAAAGAATGGCAGAAGCAAAAGAGAATGTTCCAAAAGATGTAGAAGTTTCAATGGGTCCAATCGCTACTGCCATGGGCGAAATTTACCAGTTTACACTTGAAGGACATTTTCCCAAAGACTCTGCTAAGAAAATTGAATTTCTAACCGATCTTAGGACATTACAAGAGTGGACAATTAACCCGCTATTGAAAAGTGTGCAGGGTGTAAACGAAATAAACTCTTTTGGCGGCTATTTTAAGGAATATCAGGTAATTGTCTCTCAAGATAAATTATTAAAATACAATCTTAATGTTGACAATGTTTTTTCGGCAATTGAGAACAATAATCAAAATGTTGGCGGAAATCAATTGGAGAGATTTTCCGACCAATATATTGTTAGAGGTGTCGGACTTATAAAGAATATTTCGGATATAGGAAATATTGTATTAAAAAGTTCAAACGGTGTACCGGTTTACATAAAAGATATTGCAGAAATAAAATCCGGTCAGGCAGTACGCCAAGGTGCCTCTATGATAAACGGGAACAAGGAATGTGTTGGCGGAATTGTGATGATGCTGAAAGGAGAAAACAGCGGTGAGGTTGTAAAAAGAGTTGAGCAAAGAGTAAAGGAAATAAATGAAAGTAATATCCTACCTCAAGGGATTAAAATTGTTCCTTATTATGACAGATCAAGTATAGTTAAAGCGAGTGTAGACACGGTTGATAGGGCCCTAATTGAAGGTGCAATACTGGTATTATTGGTTTTGTATCTACTGTTAAGAAGCTTTAGGGGATCTTTTGTAGTGCTGCTTGCCCTCCCCCTTTCACTATTAGCCACATTTATTGTGATGAAATTGGTTGGACTAGGCGCCAATCTTATGTCATTGGGAGGTCTTGCTATTTCGATAGGAATGATAATTGACGCAACTATTATACAAGTCGAAAATGTTCAAAGACATCTAAGTGAAAACGGCAATGAAAAAAACAATATTGCTACAGTTTTAAAATCTGTATTGGAAGTACGTAAACCAAGTATTTTTGGCGAACTGATCATTGCAATTACTTTTATTCCTATTTTATCTTTGGAAGGCATTGAGGGAAAGATGTTTACTCCTTTAGCAATGACAGTCACAATTGCACTGCTTTCCTCTCTTATTCTTTCAATTTTTATTATTCCTGTGTTTTGTTCCATTTTCTTAAAAGCCCAACCTGAAAAAGAAAGTTGGATAATGGGAAGTCTAAAGAAATACTATACGCCTATGCTTGAGTATTTCCTTAGAAGAAAAAAACTGATCTTTGGCTCTGCTGTTGTTGCTTTAATTTTCTCCCTTCTTCTAATACCGTATCTGGGAACAGAGTTTATTCCCATAATGGATGAAGGCTCTTTCGATATGGATGTTACTTTGTTACCCGGTGTATCAACGAATACAGCAGTTGAAATAAACAAACTAATTGCTCAAAAACTTAAAAAATTCCCTGAACTGGAAACCGTTGTATCCCGAACAGGTCAAACTGGAGTTGCTCTTGATACAAGAGGTGTTGATAAAACGGGCTATGTCGGAGTGCTTAAACCTAGAAAAGAATGGACTCGAAATATCAGCAGAGAAGAATTATTTAATGAAATGCGAGACTCAATATCTAAAATCCCCGGCATCGGTTTTAGCTTTAGTCAGCCAATTCAATGCAGAATAGATGAACTTGTTTCCGGAACTAAAGCAATGTTAATCATCAAAATTTTTGGAGATGATATTCAAATTCTAAAATCCAAAGCCGATGAAATTTCTAAAACCCTATCTTCAATTGAGGGGGCAACCGATCTTACACCGGAAAAAATCTCCGGTCAACCGTATCTTACTATAGACATTCAAAGAGATAAAATTGCAAGATACGGTTTAAATATTAGTGATATTCAGAATATAATTTCAATCGCAATTGCCGGGAAATCCTCAGGCAAACTTTATGAAGATAACAAAAGTTTTGAAATTATGGTGAGGCTGCCTGAGGAAAATAGAAACTCTGTTGAATCAATAGGAAACATCTTGGTTTCCAACTCAGAGGGATTAAAAATTCCATTGAGCCAGGTAGCAAATATTTCTTTAAGCGAAGGACCTGTTCAAATTAGCCGGGAGGACGGTGTTAGAAGAATAGGAATAGAATTAAATGTTCAGGGAAGAGATATGGGCTCCTTTGTTGCAGAAGCAAAAGAAAAGATCAAAAGAAAAGTAAGCCTTCCTACCGGATATTATTTAACATGGGGGGGACAGTTCGAGAATCAAACACGTGCCATGAACAAGCTAATGATAATAGGACCGGCTGCAATTGCATTAGTATTGTTACTTCTATTTTTATCGTTTAAAAATCTAAAACTTTCTTTACTTGTTATTTGCAATCTTCCGTTTGCACTTATTGGCGGGATATTTTCTCTTTGGATATCAGGTTTATATCTATCTGTCCCGGCTTCAGTTGGGTTTGTCGTCCTTTTAGGAGTTGCTGTTCTAAATGGTTTAGTTCTTGTCTCAAGAATTTCACAGCTTAGAGAAGAAGGAATTGAACTTCAGGAGGCCATTAAAAGAGGTAGTGAAGATAGATTAAGACCCGTTATAATGACTGCATCAATTGCAATTTTCAGTCTTTTGCCAATGGTTTATTCCAGCGGTGCCGGTTCTGAAATTCAAAAACCTCTGGCTACTGTAGTAATTGGAGGTTTAATTACTTCTACGTTCCTTACTCTTTTCCTAATTCCTTCTTTATATGCAGCATTTGAAAAAAAGAAAGGAAATAAGGCTAATTTGTAAATAGAGTTAAAACTACTTAATAAAAAAAACCGGATTCATGGAGAATCCGGTTTTTATATTCCAGATTATCTAAACATCATCTGCAATTAACATTTAGATACACTATTGAGGTAATTTATTGAGCATCAACTGCAACAATATCAGTCTCAACTTTCTTCTTAACAAATCTTTTCGTAAATCGGCTTTTAAAACCTTCCATTGTTAAATATACTGAAGGTACAAGCACAAGAGTTAACATAAGCGAGCTTAAAAGACCGCCGATGATAATCCATGCTAATCCGTTTTTGGATTCAGAGCCCGCACTTTTAGATAGAGCTAATGGAATCATACCAAAGACCATTGCTATTGTAGTCATCAAAATAGGTCTTAAACGTTCCTTACCCGCTTCCACTAAAGCTTCAGTAAGAGTACTCCCCGATTCTTTGAGCTTATTAGTAAAGTCAACAATAAGGATAGCATTTTTCGACACCAACCCAATAAGCATAATCAAGCCTATAAATGCGAACACAGATAATGTTTCACCAGTAAGTGAAAGAGCAAGAAACGCACCTATTACCGCAGCCGGAATGGAGAACAAAACAACAAAAGGATATAAGTATGAGTTGTAAAGTGCAACCATAACCAGATATACTGCAATAATTGCTGCAAATAATGCCGTAAATAAACTGCCAAAAGCGTCCGCCTGACGCTGCATCTGGCCTACATATGAGATATCTATTCCTTTAGCATGAATTTTCTGACTAACTAATTTCTGAACATCTGATCCAACAGTTCCAACGGGACGTCCAAAAACTGATGCTTTAACTGTCAAAGAAGAGATTCTGTTGTATCTTTCAAGCTTACTTGGTCCAAGTGACTGAGTAATATTGGCAAATTCCCTTAATTCAACGGCCTTGCCTTTATTATTTATAACAGTCAAGGAACCGATATCATCCAATTTTTCTCTATTGAATTCATCAAACTGAACGTTAATATCGTAATCATTTCCCATTTCGGTATATTTCAAGTCAGTGTTCCCTGCAATACCAAGATGTAATGTGTTACCAACATCAGCAACGGAAATACCAAGAAGACCCATTTTATCACGGTCAAGTTTAATCTGCATCTCAGGTTTACTTTTTTCTACAGAAAGTTCTATATCGCTAGTGCCCGGAATAGTTTTAAGTATAGCCATTACTGAGTCAGCAGTAGTATATAAACTATTTACATCAGCACCACGAAGCATTACCTGAATAGGCGCCTGGTCAGCATTTCCAACCATAGAAACAGGCGTTGATGTAACCTTAATGCCAGGAACTGTAGAAAGGATTTCCCTTTTTACCATATCTGCATATTCCTGAACAGTTTGTTTACGTTCTTGTTTAGGAACAATTCCAACTGTAATTTCAGCTTTTTCAACCTGGTTGCTTCCCATAAAAGAGCCGGCACTTGAGTAACCTACATTAGAGAATAATTTAACGACTTCAGGTTTCTTTCTTAAGAGATCTTCAACCCTCTGTGTTAGTTGATTCGTTTTATAAAGTGTATTTTGAGCATCTCCCTGAATAGCAATTACAAACTCTCCGCGGTCACCATTCGGCATAAACTCAGTACCAATAAATCCGAAAATCAGTAACCCAAATGAAGATATAACCAATATTGAGGTTAAAACATATACAACTTTTCTATGAGCTAAGGCCTTTCTTAAGAGCCGTTCATAATAAGATACGATCTCTTTATAGATATCTTCAAAGCCTAAGGCAAGTTTACCGAATATAGTATTTCGTGTCAGCTTTTCTATTTTGCTAAAACGGCTTGCTAAAAGAGGTACTACCGTAAATGATACAAAAAGACTCATCAGAGTTGAGAAAACAACTACCATTGAAAACTCTTTAAGCATATTTCCGATCATACCTGAGACCAAGGCCATAGGAACAAATACAACCACATCAACCATTGTAATGGCCACAGCAGTAAAACCTATTTCGCTTCTGCCGTCCAATGCAGCCACCATACGGTTTTTACCCATACTTAAGTGCCTGTGAACATTCTCAAGCACAACTATGGAATCATCTACAAGAATACCAATAACTAAAGATAAGGCCATAAGAGTAAGCATATTCAATGAGAAATCAAAGATATACATCGCAGTAAACACTGAGATTAGCGATGTAGGGATGGAGACAAGTACGATAAGAGAATTTCTAAAACTATGAAGGAAGAAAAACATAACTACAGCTACAAGAATAATTGCAAGGGCCAAATCTTCCATTACCGCATTTGCTGATTCAAGTGTAAAAACAGAGTTATCGGAAGCAATAGAGAACTTTAAATTGGATGGGGCATATAGCTTTTCCAACTGCGCCATTTGCTTCTTGATTTCCTGACATACTTTTACGGAGTTAGCATCCGACTGCTTTTGAATAACGACACCAATAGAACTGTTGCCGTTTATTCTGTTAAGAGTGGTTGCTTCCGAAGTACCATCGTTAACCTCGGCAACATCCGAAAGTTTTATAGGGCTGCCGGTAACAGGGCTTGCAATAGTAGTTGAATTCAATACGTCAGGAGAAATTACTTTTCCGGAAAGACGTATTGTATATTGAGAATTTGTATTTTCAACCTTACCTGTTGGATACTCTGCATTAGAACTACTTACAGCCTGATATACTTGTGCTACCGAAAGATTATATGCTTTAAGCTTTTCTTTATTTATGTTTATATTTATTTGCCGCTGGTCGCCGCCGATTAAATAAATCTGGCCTACGCCGTCAATTTTTGCTAACTGAGACTTTATCTGGTCCTTAACCAACTGATATAATTGAGTACTTGGCAAATTTGAAGATATACCAAATTTAATAATAGGAATATCTTCAGATGAAAATTTAAGGAACGATGGAGTCTTAACTCCTGTAGGCAGTTTATAAAGTACTGCATTCACAAGCCGCTGTGCATCCTGCAACGCCTGAGCAGTATTAGTGTTGGCTTCCAATTCTATTGCAATTGAAGATACACCTTCCTGAGAGCTTGAAGACATATTTTTTACTCTTTCAAGTGCGGACAGAGCATCTTCCAAATTTTTTGTAACTGAATTTTCTACTTCATTTGCAGAAGCCCCCGGATATTGTGTAATTACAGTAATGTAAGGTATATCCATCTTAGGGAACAGCTCATATTTGAGCATAGTATAACACATAATACCCAATAAGGAAAGAGCCGTAAATACTACTACAACAAGAGTAGGCCGTTTTATTGATATTTGAGTAATGGACATATTGTTTCCTATTTCTTATTCATTATTTTTACAGCTTTGCCGTCAGATAAATTCACCAAACCATTTACTACTACCAGATCATTTTCCTGAATTCCTGATAACACCTGGAGATAGCCTTCTGACTGCTGACCTACTACAATTTTCTGTAACATTGCTTTATCATTACGAACTACATATACTTTTGAATCCTGAATGCTTCCTACCAAAGCCTCACGAGGGATATAAATTGAATTAGCAGGCAAAGAAGTTTTCATTTTAACATTTACAAACATTCCTGCTTTAAGTGGTGTTTTAGAGCTATTCGGCATTTCAATTTCAACGGGATAATTATGTACTTCATCACTCTGTGGACTTACAAAAGTAATTTTACCATGAAATACTGCATCTGGATAAACAGAGGAGGTAATTTCTGGAATCATCCCAACCTTGAATTCATTTACCTCAACTTCGGAGATATTAAGTTTTACTCTGAACTTTGAGACATCAACGATTGAAGCAATAGGATTTCCAACATTTACATAAGAACCGACTTCAACCATTTTTTTTACAATAATTCCGTTTATTGAAGAAGTTACCCTTGTATAAGCAAGCTGTTTTTCTGCCTGTTGTAATTGAACAACAGCAGCTTCATAAGCAGTGCGGGCATTATCCAGCTCCATTTGGCTGGAAGTATTTCCTTTAAAAAGAGTTTCAATACGGTTGAGATCTTTGGATGCTTTATTAAGATTAATTTTGGCAGTTTCAACAGTAAGCAATTTAACCTTGTCGTCTATTGTTGCTATAACGCTTCCACGACCTTTTGACTGTCCTACTTCACAATTTAATGATGTAATTCTACCCTGGCTTTCTGACGCCAAATCCAGCTGCTGATAAGCATTCAAGGTACCAACAAACGAAAGCGCTTTATCCATATCCATTTTCTTTACATCAAACACATCAACACATACAACATTCGATATTGAAGCAACATTCTTTTTTTCGCTTATTTTTTTATAGTTACTAATAAGCTTAGCTGCTCCCAGAACTACTAATAGTAAACATACTATTACAACTATTTTTTTCTTCATAACTGTATTATTCTAAATTATTAATAAATTGAATTAATGTACCCTTTGATTTTTCAAGATCCAGCTTTGCAATATAGAGAGTAAGCAATTTGCTGAAATAACTATTCTGTGCTTCTCTTAATGAACTTTCAGCCTGTACAACATCCAGTGAAGAACTTGCACCCTGCTGGAAGTCCAGTTGTGTGTTTTTATAAACTTTTTCAGCAAGAGATAAATTATCCTTCTCATTCTTTATATTATCAAGAGCGTTCCTGAATTGCAGGCTATAATTAGACAAATCAGAACGTATGGACTGATCAGTTAAATTGAGATTTTCCTTAGCAATTTTAACATAAAGCTCGTTTTGTTCAACACGGGTATAGCGCTGGAAACCTGAAAAGATAGGTACTGTTAGTGATAAACCTATTGAAGCGCTTGAGTTCCAGTTGTTTTTTGGAATAGAAAACTGTTGTCCCATTCCGATATAAGCATATGAAGCATTAAATGATAAAGATGGCAGATAAGCAAAAACACTTTGCTTCTTTTGAATTTCAGCAACTCTTAAATTAGTAAGCTGCATCTGATAATCAATCTTGTTCTGCAAGTTAAAAGAATCATCAGCATCAGTTACAATGAAATTTTTATCAGACAGAGAATCAGACAAGGACAAAGGTTCATCCATTGGCAGCCCCATTTGATATTTAAGATTATTTAAGGCCTGTTTGTAAGTTAGCTCTGCCTGCTGCAATTTGGATTTTGTATTATTATAACTAACTCTGATTTTATCCACATCAACCTGCTTAATAACACCTGTATTATATCTTAATTCAGTAGAATGAAGAGTTTCTTCAGAAGCGGCAAGCACATTTTTCAGATTATTCATTTGACGCAAAGCAATGGCTGCCTGATAAAAAGCACTGGAGACATAATAATTAGTTAGTTCAGAGGTCCTCTGCAAATTCTGGTTTACATAAGAATTTGCAATTTGAACAGCTTCAAGTCCAAGCCAAAAAGATGGATCTACAATTTTCTGTTTTAAAGTTAAGCCGAGAGATGAGTTATATTTAACGCCCATTTTAACAGGTACAGAAGTTCCCGGCCGCCCCATAAGTTCACCGGGCAGCATGGTAGTTGGTAACAAAAGGTTATTAGTCCACGCAGCAGAACCGTCAATTTGCGGAAGTCCGGAGCCAATAGTCTCTTGTATTTTTTTACCGGCAATTTCAGTATTCAAATTGGCAATTTTAATATTGCCGTTATTGTTAACAGCGTAGTTGAGACACTGTTTTAGTGTGTACGTTTGCGCAAAAGAGCCTGCCTGCATAACGCACAGAGCAATTATAAGAGATTTGATAATATTCATAAGTTAAAGGAATTTATATGTAACAAAAAATTATAAAAATACATATAAAATTATCAGAAAATAATTTTATTATATATTATTAATACTATTTAACTATGTTAGATTTTATGGCAAAAAGGTCTATATACTATTTAAAAAACGATTTATTATTTTAAAATATAAGTCTCTTGGTGCCCACGGAATTTTTTTTCTATTTGGAGGAGGATTTTGCATAATAAAAGATATAGAGCCGTTGACCATACAAGCCCAATTAATCATTAATTCCAAAGTTAATTCCTCGTCATTATTAGCAAGTTCAAGAAAGGCGCCTTTAATTGCTAAAAAGGTTTCGGTCATTTCCTGGTTTGGAACCGGCCTTTCAATGCTAAACATAAGCTGATACAAATCAGGATTATTTGAAGCAAAGTCCCATTGACCTAAAGCCAGTAGCGAAAGGAACTCTTTCGGTGCGGTAGCTTGTTTTTTAATATTCTCAATAGAATCGCGTATAATTTTAAACCCGAGATATACCAGTTCTTTAAATAAATCCTCTTTACTATCAAAATACTCATATACAATCGGAGGCGTATATTCAATTGCATCAGCAATTTTCCTAATAGTAACAGCCGACCAGCCTTCTTTTGAAGCTATTTTTCTGGCAGCGCAAAAGATGCTGTTTTTTACGGCTTCTTTTTCTCTAATTTTTCTATCTAAGTGTGACATAATATCTAAGATAAATTTTCTAACATTGTTAGATCAAAATTAATGCAGACTACAGAGAAATGCAAGTTTTTTTTAAAAATACTGTATTATTGACCTCCGGCAATTGTTCTCTTGTCTCTAAGTTATTTTATTTAAATAAGTTAACAGAGTGAGGGAATTTAGCAAGATACAATCCCCTAATTTAGTATTTTAAGTTTTAGGAGCTTTCACGGTTCCATGTGGCTAATTATTGACGATTTATAATAAGAAAATATATTACTAAAGTGTGCAAATGTCCTTTTCCATTTAATGCTGTATAAACGAAACAACTGGACTTTATTAAAGTGCCGAACTTGTCAAGCATTACAAATGTCACAGGAAATATGACAAAACAGATATAAATTTATTTAAGATTTTAATTATATTTATTTTATGTTATAAGACTTTCTCCGGTTACTTTCTTTGTATAAAGTAAGTGAAGCTTTAGTTGTTGTTATAATATTTTAAAGATAACTTTTTATGACTGATTTTTACGTAAAAAAATGGTATCTTGATTATGTAACACAGAACCTTGACGCCTCAATAATATATGACGGCAGCCTAAGATTTGGCCCCTTTGAGTATCACCATAGCAGTGAATTAAAGAGAAAAGACTTGCACATTTCCGAACGGACTAATTGGGATAATAAATTTTGTAAAATTACGGTTGAAGAGAATACAATAACATGCCTCCTAAAAGATAAAACAGTAAAATGGCTGGGAAAACAAGCACCTATAAACATACCCATCTTTAAGAAGAATGATAAATTTATAAACTGGAATTGCGTTCAACCGCTCTCACGGGTTGAAATTATAACCGGCACATCAGTACAACACGCTTTGGGATATGCCGAACAAATGGAAACTAATATACTTCCATGGGAATTTGAATTCGACTATCTTAACTGGGGAAGATTTACTTCGGATAACAACTCTTTAGTATGGACTTTTCTGGATGGTGATTTTAAACAAATTCTTATCTTTTTGAACAGCAAAGAAGTGGAGCCGGTAAACATTTCACTGAATGAAATTGAGTTTAAAGGGGGGACACTCAAAATTGAGGATACGGCAATTTTAAGAGAAGGCAACATTGTTTCTTCACTGCTAAATACAATGCCGTCACTTAGTAAAATACTTCCGAAGACGGGGTTCCCAATATTTGAAACTAAAATACTTGGTAAAGGCAGTCTGTTAATTGATGGAAGAATTGATGAGGGATATGTAATTCACGAAGAAGTGAAATGGAAGTGAAAAAGAGTACAATATGGAAAATATTGTATGGGGCATTATTCATTATTGTATTGCCAATTTTGCTTATAATGTGGGCTAAAAGAATGGATAGCTATATTGGATTTCCGGTGCCTGATATCCCTGAGATCTCATACCTGCTATTAGTTGCAGGATGCTGCTTATTATTTGGGGGATGGGTTACTTTAATTATATATGGAAGGGGACTTCCGATGAATGCTTTTCCACCGATGCAGCTTGTGGATAGAGGTGTTTATCATTTAATGCCCCACCCTATTTATACCGGATTCTGTGTAATTGTTTTATCTGTTTCCCTTCTGCTTCAATCACCTTCCGGAGTTTGGGTGGTTTTTCCTACAATGTGCTTATGTTGTATAGCCTTGGTATTTGGTTATGAAAAGCAATCAATAGAAGACAGATTTGGAAATATAAAGATAGAAAGCATATTAAAACTACCAAACAAAAAAGATGCTCCGGCTACTGCATTGGATTACTTTAGAGTTTATGTCCTTGTGCTGCTACCATGGTTGTTAAGCTATGAAATTGTTCAATATGTGGAACAATCAGTAAACGCTTTGACACTTAATTTTTCATTTGAAAAAAATATTCCTGTAATTGAGTGGACAGAAGTTATATATATAAGCATATATCCGGCCGTACTTTTATTTCCGGTTTTTATTAAAAAGAAAGGTGAGTTAAGGAACTTTTCGCAATTTGTATTGATTTCCATACTTGTATGCACATACATCTATGTATTATTAACTGTGGCAGCCGTTCCAAGAGAATTTGAAGAAAAAACTTTTTTTGGATATTTAATAAATCTTGAGAGAAGGTTTGATAAACCAGTTTGTTCATTCCCCTCTTTACATGTTATATGGGCATTTATTTGTGCCAAGTTCTTCGGTAAGAACAAAATATTTAAAATTGGCTTATACCTATGGGCAATTGCAGTAAGTATTAGCTGCATTACAACAGGCGCGCACACAATTCTTGATGTAGTGATGGGAATTATAATATTTTATTTAATTTCTGAAAGAGTAACAATATGGAATACCATACGGGAAGCTGCTGAAGAAATTGCAGATTCATGGAAAGAAATGTATATTGGAAAATTGCGGTTAATTAACCACGGTTTATGGGCTGCAACAGGAGTATTTTTCGGCATTATAATTGTTTACACACTAATGGGAGTTCAAAACAGCAGCAGTATTTTTATTACTGCCATATGCGGAGTTATCGGAGCGGCATTATGGGCTCAGTTGGTTGAGGGATCCAATGTTCTTCTGCGTCCTTATGGATATTATGGCGGAGTTCTTGGGATAATTTTTGGCGCCATAATTTCCGGACTTTTCTATGACAATACTTTCCAAATATTAGCTGCATTTGCAATTGCGGGGCCGGTAATACAATCATTTGGACGTTTTAGATGCCTGATACAAGGGTGCTGCCATGGTAAGCCGGCAAATGAAGCAATTGGAATTAGATATAACAACCCTCATTCAAGGGTAACAAGGTTATCCGATTTGGGAGGGAAATATATACATCCGACACCGGTCTACTCCATATTATGGAATATTGTAATATTTTTTATTCTGATTAAGCTCTATTTAATAGACTCAAATGTAAACGTTATTACCGGCACTTACCTGATACTTACAGGGCTGGGGCGATTTGTTGAAGAATCTCTGCGAGGTGAACCTCAGACAAAAATTATAGGAGGGTTAAGATTATACCAGTGGATTGCCATAAAAACAATTGTTGCGGGCGGTGTATTTATGTCGTTTCCTGTTAACCGATTTTTTAGTGATATAATTTTTAAGCCGCAAATAATTCTTTTTTCTTTAATTTTAGGCGCAATTGTATATTTTGCTTTGGGAGCCGACATACCCTCCTCAAATAAAAGATTTTCACGGTTGACATAATAAACAGTTCACAATAGTCACATCAATTTTTATTATTTTGCGGTTGGTTTAATTTTGTTTTTTGCTACTAAATAATAAATTTTATTTGTTCTATATTTTGAATAAGGCATAAAATGGATAATGATAGAATATACAACCAGAATGCGGAGAGATTACGCTCCCCTGAAAGAATTGCACTCCTGGAACCTGATAATGTTACCGCTGCTGTTATTACAGGCAACATAAAATCAATTTTAGATATAGGAACCGGAAGTGGTATTTTTGCTGAAAAATTTTCTGAAAAAGGTATTCACGTTGTAGGCATTGACATAAACCCGGAAATGATTGATGCTGCAAAAGAGTATTTGCCTCAAACCTTGTTTGAAACTGGTGAAGCAGAAGACCTGCCTTTTCCTAATGATAGTTTTGATTTAGCTTTTATGGGGTTAGTTTTCCATGAAGTAAACGACTATAAAAAAGCTCTCTCTGAGACTTACCGAGTAGTTAAGATAGGAACTGCTATTCTGGAGTGGAAATATTTAGTTGAAGATTTTGGGCCTCCTTTAGAGCATCGCCTTAAATCAGAGTTTATAGTATCATTGGCTAAAGAAATCGGCTTTTCAAAAACTGAAGTAATAAATCTAAATAATTTAGTTTTATATAAGTTGGGAAAGTAAGAACACAATAGTTATAATATTTTTGAAGTATAAAAGTAAAAGTGATTTCGGAAATTTTAACCTTCGGGTAAACTTCTTAAAAGTTAATAAAGCTTTTTTTATTTTATCATTCTAGAACAAAATATGAATTGCATATTTTGCAGATTCTTAATAACTTGTTGAATAATAAATAATTTGGATATGATAAAGAAAAATTTCCATAGAATTACAGGATTCAGAGTACTGCGGAGCTATTTCATCTCCCGCTTTGAAAACGTTTTCCAATAAACTTCCCCTTCTTACGCCCGTTCATATCAGGTTCCCTTAAAAATTATCAAATAATATTTTATAATTATGTTATTTCTTTTTTAAAGAAATAATTTATCACAAGAGAAGGAGATTTACAATGGATACTTTAAAAAATCAAATTACGGACGCCGAAAAAATATCTACAATTTCAGACTATGATGTACATGGTACTTTAAGAAAATATATGCTTGTTGACGGTTTTGATATCGTTCTGGATATTGAAAAAAGTCACGGCCCATACTTAGTGGATGCCAGAACCGGCGATCATTATTTGGATTTATTTACTTTCTTTGCCTCAAATCCGCTCGGGATGAATCATCCCAAAATGTTAAGACAGAACGTAATAGATGAACTTATTCTTTGTGCAATAAATAAACCTTCTAATGCAGATGTTTATACAAAATCCATGGCAGAATTTGTAGAAACTTTTGGCGAAATTGCCAAGCCTGAATATATGAAGTATTTATTTTTTGTTGCAGGCGGCGCATTGGCTGTTGAAAACGGCTTAAAAGTTGCTTTTGACTGGAAAGTTCAAAAGAATTTTAAGAAAGGTTATAAGGAAGAAAAAGGACATCAGGTTATTCACTTTAAGCACTCTTTTCACGGCAGAAGCGGCTATACCCTATCCCTTACTAACACCGAAATTAATAAAGTTAAATATTTCCCTAAATTTGACTGGCCAAGAATTACCAATCCTAAAATCATTTTCCCGTTAGATGAAAATTTAGAACAAGTTATTGCTGCAGAACAAAAAGCTATTGCAGAAATTCATACAGCAATTAAAAATAATCCTGATGACATAGCAGTTATTATTATTGAACCGATTCAGGGAGAAGGCGGCGATTGTTTCTTTAGAAAAGAATTCTTCCAGGAATTGCGCAAAATTGCTGACGAAAATGAAATTTTATTAATGTTTGACGAAGTGCAGACAGGTTTTGGCATGACCGGCAAATTCTGGGCATCAGATTATTATGTAAAGCCGGACATCATTTCTTTTGGAAAGAAAGCACAGGTATGCGGTATTTGTGTATCTGACAGGATTGATGATGTTGAGGATAATTGCTTTAAAGTTTCCAGCAGAATCAACTCCACCTGGGGCGCCGATTTAACAGACATGGTTAGATCAAAACATATGTTAAAGATAATTAAAGAAGATAACCTTGTTGATAACGCTTTCCTGATGGGCAAATATCTGCTTGAAAATCTATATGACATCCAGAAACAATTTCCATATTTAGTTACAAATTCCCGCGGACTGGGCTTAATGTGTGCATTTGACCTCCCTTCAACTGATTTAAGAAATGATTTTAGAGAATTATGCTATAAGCAAAAAGTTATAATACTTGGCTGCGGTGAAAAATCAATACGGTTTAGACCTGCCCTGAATGTTACCAAAGAGACTTTGGATGAGGCCATTAAAATTATTAAGGAAGTCCTGTTCTTAATGTCATCTAAGAATTAAAATAATGAATTGCTAATTATTTTTTGATTTGTTATTTTTAGATGTATTAAAAACAA
>JAUZPC010000070.1 GCA_030706105.1 Bacteroidota bacterium
ACTGCTATATAGGCAACGTTCATAATCCCGAAGGACAGACTACATACTGCCCCGGCTGTAATACGGCATTAATAAAACGGGATTGGCATTCCGTTACTGACAATTATCTTGAAGAAGGTAAATGCTTCAAATGCCACACCCACATTGCCGGAGTATGGGAATAGTTTGTTTTATATTCACTGCCCGGCAGGTATAGGTACAAGTGTTAAATCTTTATTATTTCACGAATTGTAATTGCTTGCTATATTAAAATGAATTATTTTGTAAAATGAAATAATGTGTTTTTTTCAACAATAGAAAGAGTTACTTTATGACCAAGTTCTACTATGTAGTGATAGTTTGTCTTACCTTTTGTATAAATATTTCGATGGCACAAACAAAAGTTTTACATCCAACTGAAGTTAAGACCCCGCTTCTGATGGATAAATCAGCTGCCCTTAGAGATATACCCGGCATACCCTCAAAGCCAAGAGTTGACAGGAAAGACAACGTTATACCTAATCACAAATACTATCCACCTCGCAACACCGCTGTAGATACTACAGTAAAAACCGATCAGGCTCAGCAGGTTAAGTTTGGTGAGAAATTAGGCGGAGACATAATTCAGAATTTTAATGGTGTTGCAAACAGAAATTATGTTTATCCTCCGGATCCTAATGGAGACGTAAGTGCAACACATTATTTTGAAACCGTAAATTGTTCTTTCCAAATATGGAACAAAACCGGAACATCTTTATATGGTCCTTATGATTTAAGTACATTATGGCAAAACTTTCCGGGTCCTTGGGCCGGATTGAGTGACGGCGACCCTATTGTTATTTACGATGATATAGCTAACCGCTGGTTTGTAAGCCAGTTTGCATTGCCAAATTACCCCAACGGCCCATTTTACCAGTTAGTTGCTGTTTCTGCAACTTCCGATCCTTTAGGCTCCTGGTACAGATATGCATACAGCTTTACAAATATGAATGATTATCCGAAATTCGGTGTATGGCCGGATGGATACTATATGTCCACTAATATGTTTACTACCGGAAGTTTGAATTATGCCGGATCTGCTGTTGCCGTTTGGGACAGAGCTTCCATGCTTGCAGGTTCTTCCACGGCCAGAGTTCAGGTAGTTTACTTTACCAATGCAAACACTTCCCCCTGGAGCTTTTTACCTTCTGACTGCGATGGAACTCCACCGCCGGCAGGTACACCTAACTATTTTATTTGGTCAAAAGACAACGCTTCTTATGGCGGAAACGATCAGTTACAGATTTATGAATTTCATGTAAATTGGGCAGACTCCACTCAAACAACTTTTACAGGCCCATTATCATTGGATGTTAACTCTTTTACCACTATGCCTACAGGTGTAGCTCAGCCAAGCACTACTGTTAAACTTGATGATTTGTCAGACAGATTAATGAACAGGCTGCAGTACAGAAACTTTGGTACATATCAGGCAATGGTTACAAGTCAGACAGTAAATGCAGGCAGCGGCCGCGCAGGAGTCAGATGGTATCAGTTGAAAAAAACCACAGGAAGCTGGAGCATCAGTCAGCAGGCAACCTATGCCCCTGCAGACGGACTTAACAGATGGATGAGCTCCATAGCAATGGATTCAGTCGGGAACATAGCCCTTGGGTATTCCGTTTCTTCTTCAACTGTATATCCTTCTATCAGATTTACAGGCAGGTTAGTTAATGATACTTTAAATACAATGTCTTTTACTGAAAAGACTATTATTGCCGGAACCGGATCTCAGACAGGTACAGATGCCCGCTGGGGTGATTATAATTCCATGAGTATTGATCCTGACGGTTTAACCTTCTGGTACTGCAATCAGTATGTTCAGACAACCGGTGCTACAGCATGGAAAACCAGAATTGCTTCTTTTCAATTAAATTCTGTTGTACCTGTTGAGTTAACTACTTTTTCGGCTTCTTTAAACAACAATACTGCAGCCCTCAACTGGAAAACCGCAACCGAAACTAATAACCGCGGATTTGAGGTTGAAAGAGCAGACGCTTCAAACGATAACTGGCAAAAAATAGGGTTTGTACCGGGTACCGGAACAAGCACCGTTGTAAGAGAATATTCATTTGTGGATAATTCGATTAAAACGGGAAGTAAATATTCTTACCGCCTGAAACAAATGGATTTTGATGGTGAATTCCATTATTCAAATGTAATTGAAGTTGAAGGGAAATATCTGCCACGCACATATTCACTTGAGCAGAATTATCCTAACCCGTTTAATCCGTCAACCGTTATTAAATATGCCGTTCCATTTGAAAGCAATGTTAAGCTGACTATTTACAATACTCTTGGCGAAGCTGTTAAAGTATTATCAAATGCTGTTCAGACACAGGGAGCTCATGAAGTTACTTTTAACGCCTCGGGGCTTTCAAGCGGAATTTATTTCTATACAATAAATGCAAATTCTGTTGACGGTAAATCAAGCTTTACCAGCACCAGAAAAATGATGCTTGTAAAATAAGTTCTGTCGTACAGAGCTAAATTTTACACTAGAATTAAAAAAGTCTGTCTCTTTAAAAAGAGGCAGACTTTTTTTTTATTATATTTTAATTGCCAAGTTCTATTTAAAATAAAAGGAGACGTTTTTTCAAACGTCTCCTTTATTATGACCATCTAAACTTAGATTTTATAAACCGTGAACTTTTAGCCTGATAATTCTATAAATTAAAATACATTTTATACTCAAAAGGATGAGGCATTGTACCAATAGCCATTATCTCTTCATTCTTTAACTTGATCCATTGTTCCAAGAGTTCATCCGAAAAGATATCTCCGCGTTTCAGGAATTCACAATCTGCCTGTAAAGCATCTAATGCTTCATTCAGATTTCTTGGCAAAAAGTGAATATGATCTTTTAAGTCCTCAGCCAAAATATTTTTGTCAAACGGACCGTATCCTTCTTTAACGGGATCAATCTTGTTTACATAACCGTCAATACCTGCAAGAAGCATTGCAACTAAGCATAAATACGGGTTGGCTGTAGCATCAGGCGGTCTGTATTCAAAACGGGTAGTGTTTGGATCTGACACATAACTTGGTATTCTTATTGCAGAAGCTCTGTTTCCGGTACCATACGTAAGAGCAACAGGAGCTTCAAACCCGGGGACTAATCTCTTAAATGAGTTAGTGCTTGGATTTGTGAAGGCAGCTAAAGCAGGTCCGTGTTTTAACAATCCGCCTATAAAGTACCTTCCCATCTCGCTTATGTTTCCATACTCGCCTTTTTGATAAAATAAGTTTTTACCATTTTTAGTAAGAAACATATGCAGATGCATTCCGTTACCTGCCTGCATATACATAGGCTTTGGCATAAATGTAACAAATAAATTTCTTTCGACTGCAAAATTAAATAATGCATATTTAGTTGATACTATATTATCCGCAGTATCCAAAAGATCTGAGAAATAGGTTTCAATTTCCTGCTGCCCTCTTTCACCAACTTCATGGTGATGATATTTAACCTTTATACCGAATTTATTGAGAAGCTTGCAGGCATCGTCCCTAAAGTCGTCATAAACATCAAACGGATTTGCAGCATGATATGCCTTTTTATAAAATTCCTCGGCATGCTCTACCTTATAAAAAGATGCAGCAGTGCGGGTATCATACTCTACATTGGAGAATATATAGAATTCAAATTCAGGACCCCACCATGATTTATCAGCACCGGTAACCTCTGTTAACAGTTCTTGTGCTTTCTTTGCCAAATATCTGCCGTCCTGCATAAACGGAGATCTTTTTTCATCAGTTAATTTTATATGTGAATAAAAGCTTAATGTTCTTGCTTGTCTGAACGGATCAATAACTGCCGTAGCAAGATCCGGAACAAGTATCATATCGCTGTTTTCTACTTTTCTGAAACCGTAACTGGAGCCATCAAAACCAACCCCTTCAGAGATTAGTTTTTCCAATATATTATCATAGACCGGTAAGGAAATATGATGTAGACGGCCTGTGAAATCAATGCACTTTAGATCAATGAACTCAATATTATTTTCTTTAATAATATTTTTACAATTAGCAAGTTGTTCGTTTTGCATAAAAGATTCCGATAGTGTTTTCTCAGTAATTACATCCAGATAAAAATGGGCAGGCGCATTACACACCTGCCCACATTATAGAATTATTTTTTATAATTGATAGCACGAATGCCAGGATAAATAGCGCTAGAGTCTAAGTCCTCTTCAATTCTTAATAATTGATTGTACTTAGCAATTCTATCGGTTCTTGAGAGTGAACCTGTTTTAATTTGTCCTGCATTAGTAGCAACAGCTATGTCAGCAATAGTAACATCTTCAGTTTCGCCTGAACGGTGGCTGATTACATTTGTATAGCCGGCTGTTTTAGCCATTTCTATGGCATTTAACGTTTCGGTTAATGTGCCAATTTGATTTACTTTAATTAGAATAGAGTTTGCAATACCCTTTTCAATACCCTGTGCCAAACGTTCGGTATTTGTTACAAACAAATCATCACCAACCAATTGGATTTTCTTGCCTAATACGTTTGTAAGATTCTTCCAGCCATCCCAATCATCCTGATCCAAGCCGTCTTCAATTGAAGCAATTGGATATTGTTTTGCCCAATTGGCATAGAACTCAACCATTTGTTCAGAAGTTTTTTCTTCTTTGGATGATTTGAAGAACTGATAAAGTTTTTTGTCTTTTAAGAACATTTCACTTGAAGCAACGTCCAAAGCAAGCATAATATCTGAACCGGCTTTGTATCCTGCTTTTTCAATAGCTTCCAAAATTACTTCAATAGCTTCATCATTTGATTTTAAGTTAGGAGCAAAACCGCCTTCATCACCAACAGCAGTGTTGTATCCTTTTTTGTGAAGTACTGCTTTTAAAGAATGGAAAGTTTCTGCACCCATTCTTAAAGCTTCTGAAAAACTTTCAGCGCCGGCTGGCATAATCATAAATTCCTGGAAATCAACATTATTATCTGCATGTTTTCCGCCATTAAGGATGTTCATCATTGGAACAGGAAGTGTACGTGCGTTAACACCGCCAATGTATCTATATAAAGGCATGTCAAGAGTCTCTGCTACAGCTTTAGCACAGGCAAGTGAAACACCCAAAGTAGCATTTGCACCTAATACTGCTTTATTTGGAGTGCCGTCCATATCAATAAGGAACTGATCAATATATGCCTGATCTGCTGCATCAAAGTCAATAAGCTCTTCAGCAATCTTATCATTAACATTTTCTACAGCTTTCAAAACACCTTTACCTAAGTAACGGCTTTTATCGCCATCGCGCAATTCAACAGCTTCGTAATCGCCTGTTGAAGCACCGCTTGGTACTGCTGCTCTGCCTATTGCACCACTCTCTAATAACACCTCTACTTCTAAAGTAGGATTTCCACGGCTGTCTAATATCTCGCGTCCAAGTATATCTACTATTGTTGTCATTTTCTTTTTCTCCAAATTATTTTAATTAAGACATTTAAAAATACTAACCATTCAACAATAGTACAATTGCTAAATAATTAAATTTCAATCATGTAGGAGAGGTGAGCCCCTTAAATTTTATGGGTGTTTATAGGATTAGTCTAATTTAAACCACCTTTCTTAAAAGCAGGCTTAAGTAAATAACCAATTGCTTAAATCTTTACTAATTTTCTAATTTATTAAATTATTTTAATTCTTTTGTGTTTTTTTTAATTTATTGAGGTTTAGAGCGGTTTTTTTTGCTTTTTGCCTTTGGATTGCCATTCTTGCGGAACTATACTATTTTAATTGCGAATTTAGATATGCCATTATTTCAGCAACGTGTTTGGCATTTTTAATCAGATTAACAGGTCTATGCTCTGTTGATAGCTGTGCGTTAATCAGCTCACATAGTTTTAGCCACATCTCGGAATGACATACTACGGGAACCGGAGTAATCAAGTGTTTATTTAGCATCTCCCATAATGAAGATAATTCCAAAAGAGTTCCTGTCCCCCCTTGCAGAATAACGAAACCATCCCCAATTTCAATTAGTTTTAAAATTCTTTCAAACAACGAATAACAGGTTATTGTTTCTGTTAAATATTGGTTCGGCTCTTTGTCTAAATAATTTAAAGTTACACCCGTAACCTTAGCACCTTTACTACTTGCACCTTTTGATACCGCTTCCATTATGCCGCCATATCCTCCCGTACAAACATTATAGCCTTCTTTTGCAAGCATTACCCCTAAGTTGTAGGCAAAAGTATACTCATAGTCCTTTTCCTCCGGAGAGGCACTACCAAATACTGTTATTGTTTTTTCTTTTTTTCTCACTTTAGTTATATTCTGGAATAATTATTAGTAATATAGCAAAATAAATGCAATTTTATATTATGGATCTTATAGTCAATTTACTTCCCAAAGAGGCTGCCATTATAGAATTTTTGTCCTTTAAAATAGACTAAAGAACAAATAAGAAAAGGCAGATCTTCTTTATAAACATTAACATAATATTTTGCCAACTCTAAAAGTTGAAGATAAGTATATTCGGTACAGTCAGGAACAGCTGGCTGCACTATTTCATCCGTTCTTATTAAGTAACAATTGCCAATGGTTTTTAGATAAGCCGGCGGGATATTATTCTTTTTTAGATTTGCCATAATGCTCTCATCAATTCGATTTTATTCCTTAGAAATATTAAATTTTTTAATATTTCTTAAATGTGTTTATGGGAGCATTTTCTAAACATTATAATCATTATCAAATCCTAAAAACAAAATGCTCCCTCTACATATTATTAAAAGAGTACTTATTGAAACAGTCCTTCAACCGGCAGCAGCAATAGACTTGCTCAACACTCATATTATCGGCAGGCTTATTATTCTTTATATTCCTATTAAGTGGTATTTTGTATACCTATAAGTAAGTATATTCCCAAGATTAACACATTATTCTAACAAAAAACAGATTGCAGAGGCGCTATCACTTAAATAAAAAAATTGGTTATAGTAATTCAAGCTCTTTTAGCATCTCTTTAATTTTATGCCTTTCAATCGGTTTTACCAAATATGTAGAGCAGCCGCATTTATAAAAACTCTCTACCACATCTGCGGGGGCATCCAATGCAGTTATCATTGCAACCTTTACTTCTGCAGAAGGTTTTACCTGCATTTCTTTTTCTTTTTGGCGAATATTTAATAACGCTGTCTTACCATCCATTTCAGGCATCATAATATCCATGCATATCAAATCGTACGGCATACCTTCGCTCACTGATATTTCAAAAGCTCTTACAGCTTCCTCGCCATTAACAGCAATATCACAGGGGCCATATGGTATTAACATTTTCTGAATAATAAACCTATTCAAAAAATCATCTTCTACTATTAATGTTTTCATAGCTTAACCTATACATAATTTTTTATTGATCTAACCGATTTTTTAAATTTGAGAATAAAATGAAATTTACTCCCTTTGCCGTAATTGCTTTCGGCCCAAAGTTTTCCATCCAGCAAGCTTATTGTTTTTTTAACAATTGTAAGCCCTAAACCCGCACCATTAAATTTCCTTGTAGCAGATCCATCCACCTGGGTAAACGGGTCAAAAATAATATTAAGCTCAACCGGTGAAATTCCTATGCCGGTATCGCTAATAACAAAGTGCAACTCACATAAGTCTTCATTTGAATTTTCCAAAAATACTTCAAGGCATACCCTCCCCTTTGCAGTAAATTTTAAAGCATTGTCCAGCAGCCTGTCTAATACGTCTTTCAGCTTCTCCTTGTCGCCTATAATTACTTCAGTAATATTTCGATTTATAAAATAATCCATCAAAATATTTTTTTCTCTGGCCATGGGAAGGAAACTATATATAACATCGTGTAATAATTTTTCTAAACTAAAATGTACTTCTTTAATTAGTGCTTTACCGGAATCGAGGCTAGTAAAATTTAATATGCTATTAAGAGTATTTGCCAAAGCATACCCGGATTTCTTGATAATATTGATGTATTCTTTTTGCTCATTATTAAGATTTGGACCAAGTAATAAATCAGACAGCCCCACTATATGGTTTAACGGGGTTTTAATTTCATGACTTATGTTTGATATAAACTCACTCTTTGCCTTAGCAGAATTTTCAGCATGAATTTTGGCCGCAATTAATTCGGATTCCATGCTTTTTCTTTCTGTTATGTCTAAACAAGCTCCAATATAGCCGTCAAAATTTTGTTCTCCGTCATAAAAAGGAACTGCTATACAATATATCCATTTAAATTCATTGTATCTGTTTCTTAATCTGAACTCACTATGCATTTCATTTTTTGAGCTAAAAGCTTTACCAAAACTATCTTTAAAAATTTCTCTTTCATCCGGGTGTATTCCATCAATCCATTTTAAGTTTATTTCATCTTCTATATTTTTACCTCTGAACAAAAGCCAGGTTCTGTTAAAAAAATTGAACCGGCCATTTATATCTGCTCTCCAAATTAATGAAGGGAATTCTTCAAGTAATGAAAGATAATAATTTTTAGCAGCAATAGTTTCAATAGCTAGTTTCACCATTTCCCGGGCATCCTTAAAACAAACCACTTTACCAACTACTTCCCCACCCGAATTTACTAAGTCTTTGCTTGTTTCTTCAATTATGATGCACTCATTATTAAACGTAAACAGATTTTTAAATCTATTTATTTCTCTTCTCATGCCTGGGTTGTTTCTGCTCATTCCTAACAGTAGTAATTCATTAGACAATCCATAGTTGGTTTTATATATTTCATCTAATGGTTTGCCAATACAACTATCTGCCGGCAGAGATAATATTTCCTCAGCTAATTTATTTATATATTTAACATTATTATTTGCATCAGTGCTAATTACACCTTCATCAATACAACTTAAAGTAGTATTAAGCCAGTATTCATTTTCTTTTAACTTTTTATCAACCTGAGACTTATAAACTGTTATCTCTATACAGCTTTTAAGGTCTTTCACTTCAAACGGTTTAAGCAGATATCCGAAAGGTTCTGTTATTTTCGCTCTCTGGATAGTAACATCATCGGTAGATGCAGTTAAATATATTATTGGAATGTCCTTTTTCTTATGAATGGCTTCCGCCGCAAGAATTCCGTCCATTTCACCTTTAAGATGTATGTCCATAAGAATGATATCGGGATTGAGTAAAACAGCATTAGCAACTGCTTCTTCTCCTCTGCTAAAGATAGCACTTACATTATACCCTAAAGCAACAAGCCGTCTCTGTATATCGTTCGCTACAATTTTTTCATCTTCTACAATCATAATAGAAGTTTGAACTTTTTTATTTGTTACATCCATATTAGAAAGCTCCTTTAAATAGATGCATTTTTAAGTGCTGCGGCATAAATCATTTGCAGCGGTAAGATCTTACAAGCCGCGCCCAGTTTTATTGCTTCGTTTGGCATACCAAAGACAACGCACGATTCTTCATCCTGTGCAATTGTAAAAGCACCTTCATCTTTTAACTCTTTTAACCCTTTTGCCCCATCATCCCCCATACCTGTCATAATAATGCCGATAGCATTTTTACCTGCATATCTGGCAGCCGACCTAAACAATACATCAACCGAGGGTCTATGGCGGCTTACTAACGGGCCTTCTTTAAGCTCAACATAATACTCCTCACCCCTTCTTTTTAAAAGCAAATGGCTATTTCCTTTTCCAATTAGTACTTTTCCCTGCATTACTTTATCACCATCTGCAGCTTCAACTACCTTCATTTTACAAAAACTGTCCAACCGTTTTGCAAAAGATGCGGTAAATTGTTCGGGCATATGCTGCACTATAACAATACCGGGAGCATTTGCAGGCATTGCTTCCAAGAAGGTTTTTATTGCTTCAGTTCCACCAGTTGAAGCGCCAACAACTATTATTTTATTGGTATCAATATCAGTATGGTAATTTGTCTTTTGGAGTATTACATCCGCTGAATATTTGGGGTCAACTGAGTACTTAGGAGTATAATTTCTGGGTCTGGCCAATGAAGCGGCCTTAATCGTATCTAATATAAGTATCTTTGATTCTTCAAAAAATTGTTTGGTACCTAATTTCGGCTTTTCAATAATTTCAACGGCCCCATATTCTATGGCTTTAAGGGCAGCTTCAGAATTATTTGAAGTAAGAGTTGAGCACATAACTACCGGTATTGGATGCTGACTCATTATTTTTTTCAGAAAGGTCAGCCCGTCCATTTTGGGCATTTCAATATCCAA
>JAUZPC010000071.1 GCA_030706105.1 Bacteroidota bacterium
CTTGTTGGACTGGCATTAGGAATAGATCCGGCAAAATTAGGCCTTAATTCACACTTTATTGATCCAATGAAAGTACTAAACTCTGCCATTACAGAGGAGGCAGCAATATGAAAATAGGCGTATTTGTTTGTTATTGCGGTGAAAATATCGGACGTACAGTTGATTGTGCCGCTGTTGCCAAAGAATTGTCTGCATATCCGGGAGTAGCCCATGCAGAAGCTTATAAATATATGTGCTCTGACCCGGGTCAGAATTTAATTAAGCAGGCGATAAAAGAAAAGAATCTTGATGCGGTAGTAGTGGGAAGTTGTTCCCCGCATATGCACGAAAAGACATTCAGAAAAGCCTGTGCCTCTGCCGGAGTTAATCCTTACATGGTTGAAATTGCTAACCTGAGAGAACATTGCTCGTGGATTCACGACGATATACCCTCAGCAACTGCAAAAGCAATTGATTTGGTAAGAATTGCAGTTGAAAAAGTTAAATATAACGAACCGCTTCAGACTATTCAGGTCCCCGTTACTAAAAGAGCTTTGGTAATTGGAGGGGGTATTGCAGGTATTCAGTCAGCTTTAGATATAGCAAATGCAGGTTTTCCGGTAGTTTTGGTTGAGAAAGAGCCTTCGATAGGCGGACATATGAGCCAGTTATCAGAAACATTTCCAACACTTGATTGTTCACAGTGTATTCTAACTCCACGAATGGTGGAAGTATATCAGCATTCAAATATTACCCTTCTGACATATTCCGAAGTTGAAAAAGTAGAAGGTTTTATAGGTAACTTTAAAGTAACTGTCAGAAAAAAGGCCCGCTCAGTAAAAGATGAAGTCTGTACCGGATGCGGTCTATGTGTTCAGAATTGCCCGATAAAGAAAAAAGCACAAAGTGAATTTGACGAAAGCCTGACAACAAGACCTGCCATATATGTACCGTTTCCGCAGGCAGTACCGAATATACCTGTTATTGATAGAAGTGTTTGTACGTATTACAAAACAGGCAAATGCCAGATGTGTAAAAAAGTATGCGGCAGAGAAGCAATTGATTTTGAGCAGCAAGATACTTTTTTAACTTTTGACATTGGTGCTATTATTGCTGCTACAGGCTATAAATTATATAAAATTGATAAAAAGCCTGAAGGACATATTTATAAAGGTTATGGCGAATACGGGTATGGTGAACTTAAGGATGTAATTGACGGACTACAGTTTGAAAGAATTGCAAGCGCATCAGGCCCTACTTCAGGTGAAATATTAAGACCTTCTGACAAAAAAGAACCTAAAAAAGTTGTATTTGTTCAATGTGTAGGCTCCAGAGATGAATCTAAAGGGTTTTCATATTGCAGTAAGATTTGCTGTATGTATACTGCAAAACATGCAATGTTATATAAACATAAAGTGCATGACGGTGAAGCCTATGTATTTTATATGGATATACGTTCTAACGGAAAAGGATATGATGAGTTTGTTCGCCGCGCAATTGAAGAAGACGGCGTTAAATACATTAGAGGGCGTGTCTCAAAAATTTATGAAGAAAACGGCAAATATATCGTAAAAGGTGAAGATACTATTGCCGGCGTAAGGATGGAAATTGACGCTGACATGGTAGTGCTTGCAACTGCAATGATACCTCAGCCGGAGAATTCAAAAGTTGCCCAGTTGCTCGGTATCCCATATGACAAGCACGGATTTATGCAGGAAGTTCATCCTAAGCTGAGACCTGTAGAAACCAGCACCGGAGGAATATTCCTGGCCGGAGCATGCCACTCCCCTCGTGATATTCCCGAATCAGTTGCAATGGCTTCTGCCGCAGCTGCTAAAGCTATGGTTCTGTTTGGATCTGATATATTAGAACGGGAACCTGTTGTGGCAAAAGTTGAAGCATCCACCTGCGCAGGATGTTTTTACTGCCAAAAAGTTTGTGCATATAGCGCTATTGAGAGAAAAGAAATAAGAGACAGACAAGGTAATCTTATTAAAGTTGTTGCATATGTAAATGCCGGACTTTGCCAGGGCTGTGGCACTTGCAATGCTACCTGTCCCTCTAAATCAGTGGAGCTAATCGGATTTAGAGACGAACAGATATTTGCCGAAATTCAAAGTTTATCCGGATTCTAATTTTATTACAAAAACCTTTTTTTACAGGTATAAATTATATGGCTGAAGAAAAATTTGAACCAAAAGTTGTTGCATTTGTTTGTAACTGGTGCACCTATACCGGTGCGGATCTTGCCGGAACCTCGCGTCTGAAACAAGAACCGAATGCAAGACTGATCCGGGTACCATGTACCGGACGCATTGACCCTGTATTTGTTATAAAAGCATTTGAGAGCGGTGCAGATGGTGTACTTATATCAGGCTGCCACCCGGGCGACTGCCACTATAACACCGGGAATTTTCACGCCCGCAGAAGATGGACTTTCTTTAAGGAGCTTCTGAATTTTGTTGGTATAGATTCTACCCGATTGCACTTTTCATGGGTGTCTGCTTCAGAAGGTAAAAAGTGGGTGGATGTAGTTAACGGTGTTATTGATACTGTTAGAGAACAGGGTCCATTTTTAAAATATAAAGAAATTAAAGAACATGATTTCCAGGAAATCGAAAATTAAAAATTTATTTTCAAATAATTTTTGCCGCGGAGTGTTAAATGCCTGATTTAATTGAAATTGCTAAAGGTCTTCTCGAGTCAAAGGAAGTATCTTTTATTATCGGGTACACAAAAGATAGATTTGGAAGAGTAAAGCCCTATATAGCCAAATCAGTTGAAGATGCAAATAACTTAATGTTTGACCATCATTCAATACACAATCTTGCTGTTTACTTAACCAGACTAAAAATACCTGAAAACGGTAGAGTAGGGATAGTAGCCAAAAGCTGTGATATCAAAGCAATTATTGCTTTGATACAAGAGAACCAAATTAAAAGAGAACAGGTTTATATCATCGGAATGAATTGCAGCGGAGTAGTTACGCACAGTACCGATGAATGGAAGAAAGAGAATATCCAAATTAAATGTAAGTACTGTGCTGATAAAGCTCCTATGCTTTATGATGCCGTTGCCGGAACTGCTGAACCATTTGAACAGCCGGACGACACTCAGGAAGTACTGATGCAAAAGTTGGAAACTATGTCTTCAGCAGAAAGATGGGACTTTTGGGCAAAAGAGTTTGAAAAATGCATAAAGTGTTACGCATGCAGGCAAGTCTGCCCTATGTGTTATTGTGAGCAATGCTTAGCTGAAAAAAATCAGCCTCAATGGATTACTACATCTCCAACACCAGCAGGAAATTTTTCATGGAATATTATTAAAGCTTTCCACATGGCAGGAAGATGTGTAGGCTGCCATGAATGCGAGAGAGCCTGTCCTATGGGTATTCCGTTAACCTTACTTACAAGAAAAATGGGAATGGTTGCCGGAAAAGAATTTAATTACAGGCACGGCATGGCTATTGACCAGCCGACATTAGTTGGTTCATATAACTTTAACGATAATGAAGATTTTATTAAATAACAGGTGAATCATGAAAGAATTTATAATAAACACCGATGAAATTGCAAATCTGATTTCAAGTTTGCCTGCAGACAAATGGGACATTCTGGCACCTGCTAAAGACGGTAAGAGCTTTGACTATGTTCTCAGTTCGGACAAACCGATTATAAACAGTGAAGCACCTCCTTCAAAAATTTCTTTCAAAGAATATTTTTTCCCGAAATCTGAAACTCTTTTTTACTACAAAAGAGAAGCAAATGAAATTTCACTTACAGAGCCAAAATTTGCTGAAAAGAAATTACTTGTTTTAGCTGCAAAACCATGCGATGCTGCATCCCTTCCTATATTAAGCAAAGTTTTTAACTGGGATTATAAAGATGAGTTCTTTAACAAGAGAGTTAATAATTCAGTTATTATAGGACTTTCATGCGCATACTCTGATGAAAGCTGTTTCTGTACCTCTGTAGGTCTGGACAGGAACAATACTAAAGGAAGCGACATTTTTCTTACTCCTTTTAACGATAAGCAATATGTCTTGAGTGTTGTATCAGACAAGGGAGATTCTTTTGTAAAAGAATTTTTACCAAATTTAACTGAGTTTACGGGTACTAAAGAGACAAAAGAGTTTATTGATAATAAACCTTTTGATTACAAAAAGACCAAAGATTGGATTGCCGCAAACTTTGAAAACAAGATTTGGGCTGAAACAGGTGAAGTTTGCATAGGCTGTGCACAATGCGCCTTTGTATGCCCAACCTGCCACTGCTTTGATATTGTTGATGAGAACTGTGACTTAAACTGCGGAAGAAGAATCAAGAACTGGGATGCCTGTCAATTTGGAGTATTTACAAAGCACGCGTCAGGACATAATCCCCGTAATTCACAGGAAAAAAGATACAGACAAAGAGTATCCCACAAATTTGATTATTATTATGAAAAATTTGGGGAGGTCTTATGTACAGGGTGCGGAAGATGTACACGCGGCTGCCCTGCCGGCATTGATATTGGTGAAATTGTCTTTTCTATCAGTAATCAATAATCAGTAACTAGTAATTAGTAATCAGTAATTAGTAATTACTAGTTGGGTAAAAGAAGCAATAAGAATTTGGAATAAATTTAAATCAACTTAGGTGTTAAATGAATATTTACAAACCGGAATTAGTAGAGATTAAAGATATTATAGAGGAGACTCCGGATATACGGACTTTACGTTTACAGTTTAAAAATCCGGAGACACAAAAAGCATTTGCTTTTAAAGCTGGTCAATTTGCAGAGTATTCTGTTTTTGGTGAAGGTGAATGTACTTTTTGTATTGCGTCCTCACCTACCCGGCCTGAATTTCTTGAATGTTCTTTTAAAATGGCCGGCAAAGTTACCAAGGCAATGAGTAAATTGAATATCGGAGATACAATGGGACTTCGTGGTCCTTACGGCAACCACTTCCCTATTGAAGATATGAAAGGCAAGAATATTGTTTTTATTGCCGGCGGTATTGGGATGGCTCCGGTTCGTTGTATCATCTGGAATGTTCTGGATTTAAAAGACCAGTTCAAGGATATTTCAATTATCTATGGTGCAAGGACGGTTGCTGACTTAGTATATAAGAATGAACTTGAAGACTGGAAAAAAATGGCAGGGGTTAAAACAGTTGTTACTGTTGATCCCGGCGGCGAAACTCCAGACTGGAACGGTGAAGTGGGATTTGTCCCTTCAATAGTTGAGAAAGTTTCACCTAAAGCGGAAAATACAGTTGCAATTATTTGTGGCCCTCCAATTATGATAAAGTTTACGATGCCGGTACTGAAAAAGTTGGGCTTTAAGGACGATGATATTATTACAACTCTTGAAAACAGAATGAAGTGCGGTTTGGGTAAATGCGGCAGATGCAATATCGGTTCTGTATATGTGTGCAAAGATGGCCCTGTCTTTACATACACACAAATGCAGCAACTCCCAGACGAATTTTAATACTGCTCCTTTTTATCCCGCTTTTTAGCGGGATTTTTTTTGTTATTCCTTAATTATATCCTTCCGACTGAATATGTGATTCCATTATTACATTTTTATCAACCGCGACAATACAGATTATTTTCATACTTATTTATGCTTAATATTAAGTATGAATTGAGGTATGTGATGCCAGCCATTAACTGCAACTGAGTCAAAAATACGTAATATGAATCCCGTAAAAGTATAAAAATACTTGACATAGAAGAATATTATTGTTATATTTGTATTACGTAAAAACGGAATATGGTATGATCCCAGAATGGGTAAAAAAACACAAGCCTCCAAAATCTGAAATAAGGGATTTCAATGGGAAGTACTATGTATATTCAATATCAAGTGTATATGATCCTAAGAAACATAGAGCTAAAAAGATTACTGGTCCTCTATTAGGAAAGATTACTGAAAAAGGCTTTATTGAATCAGAGAAGTATAAGCTAAAACACCAAACATATGTCAATATCTCGGTTAAAGAATATGGGGCTTATTTTGCCTGTAAACTATTGATGGAAAAAGAAATTGAGAAATTGAAGGAAATATTCCCCGAACAATATCAAGAGATCATAACCCTCTTTTATTTAAGGCTATCATATAACACAACTATTAAGAATACCCCATTACATTATGAACATAGTTGTGCAAGTCAGGAGATAAAGGCAAAGATTACTGAAAAAAGGGTTTCAGCTTTGTTAGAAGATATGGGAAAGAAACGAGAGTCAATAATAAACTTTAAGCAAGCATTTCAAAGTGGGAATGACTTCATAGCCATAGACATGACTAACATATTTTCGGAATCAAAGGATTTAGGCAGTAAGCATAATTATAGACCACAAATTAATTTATTATGCATATTCTCTAACAGTCTTCTTGAACCAATATATTACAGATTGACAGATGGGAATGCCAGGGAAGTTAAATCATTCAAACTTAGTTTACTTGAAAGTGGGATAACTGATGCCGTGATAATAGCAGATAAAGGTTTTTATTCAAAAAGTAACATTGTTTTGCTGGATAAAGAGGGTTTGAGATATATAATCCCACTGAAAAGAAACAACCAGATAATAGACCCTAGTGTATTGAAGAAACCACGGAAGGAAACCTATAAGGATTATTTTCTGTACCACGAAAGAATAATCTGGTATTATGAATATGAAAAAGAAGGGAAGATGATCTCGGTATTCCTGGACAGCAAACTGAAAGTTGAAGAAGAAAGTGATTATTTGCGCAGGATAGAAAGCCATCCTGAAGAGTACAATATGCAAGGGTTTGAAGAGAAAGAACACTTGTTCGGGAGTATATCTTTTATTCATAATTTAGGCTCAGTAAAACCGGAAGAAATATACTTGTATTATAAAACGAGAGGTAATATAGAATTATTCTTTGATTCAATTAAGAATGTGCTTAAAGCTGATCGAACATATATGCAGAATAAGGACGCCCTTGAGGGTTGGATGTTCATTAACTTTTTAGCAATGAAGATGTATTCCAGGCTTGTTCAAAAATTGAAGAGTAAAAACCTGCTATCAAAGTACACTCCCAAAGATATTCTATTAAGGCTAATTAATATCTCAAAAATTCAAATCAATGGTCAATGGCATCTATCTGAGATAAATTCAGAA
The DNA here is from genome assembly GCA_030706105.1 of Bacteroidota bacterium. Taxonomy (GTDB): domain Bacteria; phylum Bacteroidota; class Ignavibacteria; order Ignavibacteriales; family Ignavibacteriaceae; genus JAUZPC01. The sequence goes on from JAUZPC010000071.1 coordinate 7,113, forward strand.
ACCAGCATTTTGCTGAATTCTTTAGATATTAATATTACTTAATTTTTGCAGAGTTACGGATTAAACATATATATTTATGTCCCGATAATAACTTTCATATTTTTATTAACTTAATGATAACATATAATTATATCCAGTAATTCGATCATTATATACATTTTGAAATTTATTCATTTTTTTTCAATAATTATTAACAAATACAAACTCACTAGATGGAGCATGCTTAATGAAAAACAAACTATACCTAATACTACTTTTAGGGTTATTTACTGCCAATTCTTTTCCACAGGTTTGGCAACAGTTAAGTCCCTATCCTTCAGCCGATCAGTCTGATAATATGTATATTTATAATTCTGCCATATACTCAGGCGGATCAAATGGGAACTTGATCAAATCCACTAATGCAGGCACTACCTGGACTTGTTACCAGATAAACCCCAACGGTGATGGTATACACGGTTTATGCTTTACAAGTGACTTAGTAGGATATGCTGCCGGATATCAGTATTCAACGTACAAAACTACAGACGGCGGCAGAACCTGGACACAATTGGAACGTCAACCGAATGCAAGTAAAGGATTCAGTTCCATAATCTTTTTAGATGCCAATACTGGATTTGTAGCCGGCGATGCCGGTTTGATAAAAAAAACGACCAATGCCGGAGCTTCATGGACGACAGTAAGTACTGGACAATCATCCGAAATTGCCGAAATTGCCTATCTTGGCAGCAATGTATTAGTGGCCTGCGGCGCTAATCAGTATATACTAAGGTCAACTAATTTGGGTTCAACATGGTCAACAGTTGATTCCAAAACTTTATCTCAGAAATTAGCATTTACCACTTACGATAACAATACGCTGTATGCGAGTACCGCTTTGGGGCAAATAATAAAATCAACAAACGCCGGCATCAGCTGGGATACTATGTCTGTAAGGCCGACAAGTAACGCCATTTTTGCTTTATATTTCATATCAAATACATTGGGATTTGCTGCCGACCAATACGGGGGGGTATTTAAAACTACGAACGGCGGAACTTCCTGGACTTCAAGCAGTTCCGGTATAACTACTACCGAATATTTTTACGGTATAATTTTTAAAGATGCCAATACCGGCTTTGTAACAGGCGCTAATGGACATCTATTTAGAACAACTGATGGCGGAGCTTCCTGGACTAACCAAAACAAAGGCCTACCGGGAGACGCATATGTTTACGGAGCGATATTTACAGACGAAAATACCGGCTATGCAGCAGATGCTTATTCCCCCAAAATATATAAGACTACCAATGCCGGTGTTGACTGGTCTGCACTTGGAGCTGCCATTACCGGCAACGGAACTTATGATATGAGTACCCCGGATAATTCTACTTTATTCGGACTTACCGATGCACCGAGCATTTATAAATTAACTAATGCCGGAACAAATTTAACTACTTATGATCTATCTTCATATATAACCAGTGGTTATACTCCATATGCTCTTCATTTCCCCAGTACCTCCACCGGTTATGCAGTTGCTTCCAACGGCACAACTTCTTTAATTGTTAAAACTACTAATGGCGGAACTAACTGGACTGTGCCAAAAAACGATTTTGGGAGCGGATTGAATGCATGCTATTTTACAGCCGACAATACAGGGCACGTAGCTGGAAATAAAGGGTACATTGCATCAACTACCAATGGCGGTACAAACTGGACCGTACGCACAACAGGTACAACAAAAGCACTTATGTCTATTGCATTTTATAATACCAATACCGGTATAGCATGCGGCGACAGCGGTAAATGTCTTAAGACAACAGACGGTGGCGCAACTTGGGTAGATCACAGTATCGCAACATTAAACACTCTGTATAAAGTCAGATTTATGGATGAACATTCGGCCGTTGCCTGCGGGGCCAGCGGAAATATATTTCTATCTCATGATGCAGGCGATACATGGAACAATATTTCTGTAACCACCACAAATAACCTTTACACAATTGCCATCTCCGGGCCATATGCATGGGTCTTTGGAGACCAGGGTGCTATTTATAAAAATATTGCTGTCTTACCTGTTGAGCTTTCTTCTTTTTCCGGAGCTGTTTCAGGCCAAGGAGTAATATTGAACTGGCAGACTGCAACAGAGGTTAATAATTATAAGTTTCAAATTGAGAAGTCTTCGGGCAATACATGGACTACAGTTGGAGAGGTTGCCGGGCATGGAAACAGCAATTCTCCGCATTCATATTCCTTCCAAGATAGGAATACTAAACCAGGAAAGTACTTATATAGATTAAAACAAATTGATAATGACGGGACATTTGAATATTCAAAAGAGTTATCAGTTTTTGTTCATGATTCACAATTCAAATTTAACATGACTCAAAATTATCCTAATCCTTTTAATCCATCGACAAGCATAACCTATCAGATTCCTGATAAAGAATTTGTTACACTTATAGTATATGACATCCTTGGAAGAAAAGTTAAAACATTGATTAATGAGAAGCAGGAAGCAGGCAGTTATTCGATTATATTTGATGCTTCAAAATTAGCAAGCGGATTATATATAGCACAATTACAATCCGACAAATTTTCAAAAACAATTAAAATGAATTTGGTTAAATAAGAAAGAAAAATATGAATAATTATAATATGTACAATTGGTCAATAAATGCAGGCGATTATCATTCAGCAGCCGGAGAATACGAAGAATTGTCAATTATTAATAAAAAGAAATCACTTCTAGAAAAAATATTTATTTCTTTAACAATATTAGGAAGTCTTACAGCAATATCCTTAATCGTTTTTACCCATTAAGATATCGTAGCATTTAAAACTTATAAGAACAAAAAAAAGGCCGCCCAAACTTGGACGGCCTTTTTAATAACAAGATGACCAAAATTATTTCATTAAAGTCATTTTCTTTGTGCTGATGAAGCTTGCACCATTTTCGCCCTGAGCTTCTAATGTATAGAAATAAATGCCGCTTGACATTCTATTCATATTAACATTATAAGTATGTGTACCTGAAGTTAATTGGTTATTAACAACTGTCATAACTTCTCTACCTAAGACATCAAATAA
>JAUZPC010000072.1 GCA_030706105.1 Bacteroidota bacterium
ATGGCTGAGCCGATAATCTTTGAAGATTTTATAATTCCAATTATACCGGCCATTGCAATTCCGCCAATACCGATATGTCTTACATAAAATCTGAATATGTCTTCTGCGGGCATATCTTTAATTAAGGTAGTAGCGCTTGCTCCCAAAGGTGCGGTTAATCCGCCGCCGATATATGATACAATAGGTATTAAAACATACCATGAAACAAAAGAACCTGCACAGATAATTGCAGCGTATTTAAGACCGACAATGTAGCCAAGTCCCATAACGGCAGCGCCTACATTCATTTTAAATACAAGTTTTGTTTTGTTTGCCAGTTCTTCTCCAATCGGAAAAACTCTGGAAGTGAAAACTTCACTCCACCAGCCGAAAGAAGCCACAATAAAATCATAAATTCCGCCAATAAGTCCGCTTACTACTAAAACAATCGCCTGATTGCCACCTTTTTCGCCGGCAATAAGAACTTCAGTTGTGGCGGTAGCTTCAGGGAAAGGAAACTTTCCGTGCATCTCTTTTACAAAGTATTTTCTGAAGGGAATTAAAAATAAAATGCCTAAAATGCCGCCAAATAAGGAAGCTAAAAATATCTGATAGAAACCGGCGTTCAATTCCAAAATATAAAGAGCAGGAATTGTAAAAATTGCCCCGGCTACTATTACACCGGAACAAGCGCCAATTGACTGAATGATAACATTTTCGCCAAGTGCATTTTTTCTTTTTGTTAAGGTTGATAGGCCGACTGCAATAATGGCAATTGGAATAGCGGCTTCAAAAACCTGTCCTATTTTTAGTCCAAGATAGGCAGCTGCTGCGGAAAAAATTATCGCCATTACTAATCCCCAAAATACTGAGTAAACAGTTACTTCGGGATAAGCTTTTTTCGGATCCAGAACCGGCTTGTATTCTTCACCGGGATTTAGCTCCGTATATGCGTTTGAGGGCAAGCGTAATTCTTGCTTGTTGTTTAATTGGGAATCGCTCATTTTATTTCCTTCTAAACTGTGATGAACTGAATTGTTAAAATTAAGCAAGTATTATTAAAATTAAAAGAAGTTTATTCAAAAAAATGAAATTTTTGCATATTAATTGAATAATCTACTTACTATAAGGACAGTTCTATTGTAAAATCCTTAATGTTGGAGTCATATGAAAAGAAAAACAATGAAACTCTTGCTGTAAGTTGTTGCTTTATATTACAAACTATTTTTTTACTTCTCTATATTGGTTAGCTTGTTATTCGGGTCAAATGCAAAAAACATTTGGTTTAGCATATTTATCATCGAGTTCAAAATTTGTTTTGAGTGTGCAACAAATATTCGATTATTTTCAGTTTCAAAACAGATAATGGCAGGGCAGAGAGGTAAAAAATTCAAAGCATTGTTACTTTTTTCCCTGTTTTGAATTATTCCAAAAATTATTTGGTGTTAATCTGAGATATGAGAGTATATTTGGTCCTTTTTTTAGACAACTGTGCAAAATTATGTACAACTTTTACGCATTATTGTAAAATTTACTTATAATATTTACGGATTTACCCTAAAAAATAAGAAAAAAGAAACGATTATTAATTGGTATAATACTTGTACTATAATCACAAGTTATTAATTTTTTGTTTCAAAATTAGATGGAGACACAAATGGGTGTTGTAGAAGTAAGCGTTGTGATTTATTTAGGAATTTTAGGTGTAATTGCCTTCAATAGCCATAGAAAATCTGCACAGATTGTAAAAAACAAATAATGTCTTTCTTTGGAATCTTTAGGGAATACTTCCAAAAAAATTATTATTCTCTCCCTAAAGATTCAAAAAATATTTAATAATAGAAAACATTAATTTGTCTTAATGTTATAATTTGCTTGTAATAGGCTAATTATTTACATTTTTATAATTTTTATGCGGGTTAGTAGTCGTTTATGTCAGGTATATTTTTGTGCAAATCTTTTTAAAACCAGAATCATTTCTTTTTCTTTTGAAGACGTGTTTTCATTGCTTCCACAGAAGCCAATGGGGCATAGCACCTTCCTAAGTTAGATTCATCTTCGCGTTTGCCGCCGTGAAAATCTGAACCGCCTGACTCCAATAAAAAATATTCGTTGACAATTCCTTTGTAGAAACGGATGTGCTGAGGGTTATGGGATGGGTGGAACACTTCAATTCCGTCCACACCTGCTTCAATTACTTCTAATAGTAAAGATTCAGGCATATTTCCCGGGTGTGCAATAAAAGAAAGACCGCCCGCGTCACTTATAATTTTACAAGCACTTTGTGGCGAAATGTGTACTTTCTTTTCATATGCGGGACAATCATTACCTAAGTACTTATTAAATGCGTCATAAAATGAACTAACCAACCCTTTTTCATGTAATACCTGAGCTATGTGAGGTCTGCCTACGGCTGAGTTGTTGGCCTTATCCATAACTTCTTTAAGAGATATGCTAAGCCCAAGATTACATAATTTCTTTACAATCCTGTCAGCTCTTTTTATTCTTTCTTCTCTAAAAAAGCCAAGATATCTTTTAAACTCTTCATTTTCAGGCTCTATAAAGTATCCAAGAAGGTGGAGCTCTTTATTGTGTATATCGGAACTTATTTCTACCCCCGGGATTATTTCCATACCGAATTTTAGTCCGGCCTCTCGTGCTTCTTCCATGCCATTTTGGTTATCATGGTCAGTTATGGAAACAATATCCAAACCGGCATCCTTAGCTTTTTTTACAAGCTCGGCAGGTGGGTAGAAACCATCTGAATGATTAGTATGTAAATGTAAATCGGCTTTCCCGGGCATAAATTCTCAGCTAAACATTTCCTTAAATTTTTCGTAATTCAAAATTCTTATTTTCGCGCCTTCTAATTCTACCAGACCTCTTTTTGCAAAATTATGCAGTGTTCTTGAAATCGTTTCTCTGGATGTTCCTGCCATATTTGCTAAATCATGCTGATAAGGAAGCTTTTCAATTTCAACTTTTCCTTGTTTAATCCTGCCTAAATCATCAGCTAACTGCAACAAAACAGTAGCTACTTTGCCTTCGGCATCTTTTAGTGAAAGAGATTTAATTTTCATATCCGCGGAACGCAGCCTGGTTGTTAATTCTTGCAGCAATGCAATGGAAACTTCCGGCTTGGTCAGTAATAGGTTTATGAAATCAGGTCTTTGGATTAAAAACATGTCCGTATCTTCAATAGCTGTTACATTTGCAGACCGGTTTTGGCCGTCTAAAATGGACATCTCGCCAAAGAAATCAGAATCGCTAAGAATTGAGAGGATAACCTCTTTGCCATCATCGCTTACGCGGGATATTTTTACTTTCCCCTGAGCGATAATAAATAAAGCAGAGCCGGTCTCGTGCTCAAATAATATTATTGAATCCTTTTTAAATGTCTTCCTAATGCCAATTTTTGCTATTTCATCAAGCGTATTTTGGTCCAATTCGGTAAAGATAGGAACATATTTAAGAAAGTCATTGATCTTTTCCATAAGTATAACCTTTTAGTTATATAAGTAATTAAGCAATATAAAAGGGATAAATTAGAAAGTCAACACTTTATCTAATTAATTACAAAAAAATAAGTTGTAAGAAATGAGTAACGGGTGGATTTTACTAAAATCTATAGCTTCTTTTATCTTATTTACTTAGTGTTAAGGTGGAGATAAACTCAGTCCCAATTTTATTTTTGACTGTCATTTCTCCACTCATTTGACGTATTAACGCACTTACAAGCTGCATTCCGAAAGTGCTGGTATTTGCAACATCAAAATTATGAGGTAAACCGTCTCCATCATCCTTAACAGAGATAATTAACTTCTCGTCCCATAGTTTAAGAGATACCAAAACAGAACCTTCTTTTTTAAGTTTGAAAGCATGTTTTAGTGCATTAAGTACCAGTTCGTTTACAAGCAGACCTACATTTATGGCGTCTTCAATATTAATTAGAATTTCCTCACAGTCAACTTTTAAGCGAATCTTTGAATTTGAATATGATGCCGATAAATTCTCTGACAGTTTCGTTACGTAGTCTTTTAAGTCTATTGATGAGAAAGCGTTGTTATGATAAAGCTGTTCGTGCACTATAGCCATTGACCTGATTCTTGCCTGGCTATTCTTAAAGCACTCTATTGTTGTTTCATCTTTTACATAGTTTGCCTGAAGATTAAGCAGGCTGGAAATTAATTGCAGGTTGTTCTTCACTCTGTGATGTATTTCCTTAAGCAGTACTTCCTTTTCCTTTAGAGCAAATTTAAGTTTTTCTTCTGCTTCTTTATGGTAGGTAATATCTTTATAGTAAACGGAAATTCCATTTCCTGAAGGATATACTGTAACTAAAAACCATTTTTTAGTGGCAGCATCGTTAATCTCAAAAAAATTAGACTCTTGTTCTTCCAACGCTTTCCGGAAATTGATTTCAATATCAGTGCAAAGTAGTTCCGGATATACTGCCCAAAGCACTTTTCCAATCAGGTTTGGTTTTGAGAATGCAAATTTTATACCGTTTGAGTTTATATATGTAAAACGAAATTCCTTATCAAAAGCAACAAAAATATCGCTGATCCTTTCATAGAAAGTATTTTGTTCTTTAAGGCTGCTCTCAAGCTGCTGCTGTATCTTCCGGCTTTGGGTTACGTCCAGGTTTATTCCCATCCAGCTTATTACATTGCCTTCTTCATTTTTAAGAGGCAGTCCTCTGGAAAGTATGTAATGAATATTGTTGTATCTGTCATAACATTTATATTCCCCGTCCCAGAAAAACCCATTTTTCTTTACAATATTTTTCCATTTCCTATAAACAACAAAATCATCATGGCCCACAAGTCTTTTTAAAAATATACCCCTGCTCATTTCTTCGTAGGATATATTCAGAAGATCAAGCAGTGATTTACTAATATACAGCAGATTTCCGGCAGCATCTGTTTTCCAAATGCCAAATGGAATCATATTGCCCATCATCATAAATTCTCTGTTCGCAATTTCCAGCTCAAAATTAAGTTTTTCGGCCAGCTTGCGGGAAGCCGATTCTGCTTTTAACAATTTCTGCTGTTCAATTTCTGCTTTTTTCCTGTCAGTAATATCTGAAGCTGAAAGGGCTACCCCATCATCAAGCTTTATGGCCATTACCCTGTACCAAAAAGTATTGCCGGCAGTTTCAGCGCAGAGCTCAAATGAATCCGGCTCATTTTTATCAATTACATTAATTAATTTCTTATATAAAAAATCTATTATTTCTTCAGGCAGAAACCCTCTGATGGGCTTATTTACTATATCCTCATATTTTGAGTCAAGAATTCTTTCGGCCGGGGGATTTACGTATGAGCATAAAAAATCATATATTCTGTTTTCTTTATTGGTAGCAGGTTTAAGAATAAAGAATGCGTCAAGGGAAAGCTCCTGGAATGTTTGAAATCTGTTTTCGCTTTCTACAAGTTTTTTCTCAATATCCAGTTTTATTTTTAATTCTTTTTTAAACTCATTTTTAAGTTCGGAATATTCACTGTCTTTTCTTTTAACTGTTGAATAATAAAAATCTTTAAAGTCATTTATTCCGGAGGTTTTGCTTTGCTGCTGCTTAATCCCATTTATGTTAAAAATTTCAGATAAACTATCTTCACGAACAATTAATGAAGGCTTTTTCCCTAAAAAAATAGTTTCAGCCATTATATCATCATCTGATATAATTATAAATGGTACATTACATTCTATATTTGATAATAAATCAAGAATATCAGTGCTGGATAATTCTGTTGAGGAAGATGAAGCAATAATTGCATCCCAATTATAGTTATTAATAGCAGAAAGTAAATCGCGTTCATTATTAACAGATTTGCAAAGAATGAAAGCATTATTACATTCAGCTACCTGATTAACTTTTGCAGAAAGCAGCTCGTTATCTTCGATAAATAGAAAAAAGTAACCTAACATACAATTATTCCCTTAAGAAGGAAAAGGATGCACAAGATTTTAATGCTAATGATTTATGGGTAAAAATATGCAATTAAGAGGCCTTCTCAAAGCTTATAAGTCACTTGCAAATTCAAAAATATTTTTATATAAAGATAAGTTATTAGTATGCAAATAATTAGGACTTGAAAAAAATATTATAAAAAAACCCATAAGCTGTCTATGGGTTTTTTACATTGTAATCTGAATTACATTTATACTGTGTCGCAACAATATAAAATAATAAATCTTAATCTATAACGGTGAATCCTGTATATTTTTGCAATACTTTAGGTACAATAATTTTACCTTCAGGTGTCTGGTAGTTTTCCAAAATAGAAACCATCAAACGGCTTGTAGCCAAACCTGAACCATTTAGTGTATGAAGAAATTCAGGTTTCTTGGTCAGTTCATTTCTATACCTGATATTAGCTCTGCGTGCCTGGAAATTTTCAAAGTTACTGCATGAAGAGGCTTCAAGCCATTTATTCTCAGCAGGGGACCAGGTCTCAATATCATAGCATTTAGCTGCGGAAAAACTTAAATCTCCGGTACAAAGTAATAATACCCTGTATGGAATTTTGAGCATCTGTAAAATATCTTCAGCATCATTAACCAGTGCTTCCAACTCATCGTACGAGCCTTCCGGTTTAACAAATTTAACCATTTCAACTTTATTGAATTGGTGAACGCGTAAAAATCCTTTAGAATCTTTTCCATATGAACCGGCTTCTCTTCTAAAGCATGCGGAGTAACCTGCATATTTAATCGGCAGATCTTTTTCTTCTAAAATCTCTCCTCTATACATATTTGTAATTGGTACTTCTGCAGTCGGAATAGTGAAGAGGTCGTCTTTATTAATAAAGTACATATCATCTTCCATCTTGGGGAGCTGTCCTGTTCCTTTCATGGAATCACGATTTACTAAGAAAGGCGGAAATACTTCCTTAAAGCCATGCTCATTAATATGAGTATCTAACATAAAATTAATCAGCGCACGTTCTAAAGTAGCGCCTTTGCCTATGTAAAGAGGAAAACCCGAACCTGATATTTTTGCACCGCGCTCAAAATCCAATATTTTTAATTTTTTTCCAAGCTCTATATGGTCAAGTACTTTTTCAGGATTTTCAAATGAAAATCCGTCAGGTTTCCACTGTCTTACTTCAACATTATCAGCAGCTGACTTTCCTACCGGTACTGAAGAATGAGGCAGATTGGGGATATACATAACTATATTTTCAATTTCAGTTTCAATATCCTTTAGCTTATCGTCAAGAACTTTTATTTCATCACCGATTGATTTCATTTCAGCAATTACACTTGTGGTATCCTTGCCTTCTTTTTTCATTACAGGGATCTGATTAGATACAGCGTTCTTCTTTGCTTTCAGATCTTCTGTCTCCTGAATGTATTCCCTTCGCTTTTTGTCTAAAGAAATTAATTCATCAACACGGCTTTTTTCGTTTTTGTTTTCAACCCCTTGCCTAACTATGTCGGGGTTTTCTCTAATAAATTTTAAATCTAACATAATATTATTCTTTCTAAATTTTTATTGTTATTTAACAACAATATTATAGATCTTATTTTTTACATAAATTTCTTTAACAATTGCTTTACCCTCAAGGTGTTTAGCTACTTTTTCATCGGCAAAAACAATTGATTTAGCTTGTTCCTGGGATAAGTTTATCCCTATTGAGATTGTACTGCGCAACTTTCCGTTTACCTGTACGGCAATATTTACATTCTCTTCCACTAAAGCTGCCGGATCCGGCTCATACCAAACAGGATGTTCAAAAATTGTTTCTGCTGAACCAAGCAAAGATCTGCATTCTTCCGCAAGATGCGGAGCAATGGGAGCAATCATTATATTGAGTCTCTCAAGTGCGTATAGCTGCAATCCTTTTGAGCAGGACTCCAAATTCCTGGTTAATTCATTCAGCAATTCCATTAAAGAAGCTATTGCAGTATTGAATCTGAAATGGTCAATTTCTTCATCAAACTTCTTAATTGTCTGATTTATTCTTTTATAGACAGATTTTTCTTCTTCTTTTAATTCGTGCATATCAAATGAGTCTTTTAACTCACTTTCAATAAACAAATTTTCATATTTAAAGAAAAGATCATAGCAGCGCTGTACAAACCTCTCAGTACCTGTTATGCCTTTATCTGACCAGTCGCCGCCTTGTTCATATGGACCCATAAACATAAGGTAAAGCCGGAAAACATCTGTCCCAAATTTGGAAGTAAACTGGTTAGGACTTACAACATTACCTTTGGACTTAGACATCTTTGCGCCCTGATTGGTAATAGTGCCCTGGTGTACAAGATGACTAAAAGGCTCTTTGGAATGAACATAACCTAAATCTCTAAAAAATTTATGTATAAATCTGGCATATAACAAATGCATTGTTGCATGCTCTGCACCACCGACGTACATATTTACAGGTGTCCATTTTCCTGCTAAGTCCTTGTCAAAAGGACTATCTGAAATTTTAGGATTTAAATACCTGAAATAATACCAGGAGGAATCTACAAAAGTATCCATAGTATCGGGATCTCTTTTGGAATCCGTTCCGCACTTAGGACATTTAACATTCATAAACTCATCATTACCTGCAAGCGGAGACATGCCGTTCGGCTTGAATTCAACATCATAAGGCAGTTTAACAGGAAGCTCGTCTTCAGGGACGGGAACCTCACCGCACTTAGGGCAATGAATTATTGGAATTGGGGTTCCCCAATATCTCTGCCTGGATATTAGCCAGTCTCTTAATTTATAATTTACTTTTTTGCTGCCGGCATTTGCTGCTTCCAGATCGGTAATTATTTGTATAATACCGTGAATGGATTCCGTTCCCGTATATTTGCCGGAGTTAATCATTATGCCGGGGTCCGTGTATGCTTCTGTAAGAGGAGCATTGGCATCTCCGCCCGGAATAAGAATAACTTTTTTTATCGGCAGGTTAAATTTTGTGGCAAATTCAAAATCGCGCTCATCGTGGCCAGGAACAGCCATAACACAGCCGGTTCCGTATGTAGCAAGTACATAATCGGAAATCCATACGGGAACTTTTTCTCCGTTAACCGGATTGATTACATATGCGCCTGTTGGAACACCGGTTTTTTCTTTTACTGTTGAAGTTCTTTCAATTTCAGTTAAAGATTTAACACTGTCAATATAATTTGCTACGCCTTCTTTATATTCTTCTTTTACAATCTCATTTACTAAAGGATTTTCCGGAGCAATTACTACATAAGTAACTCCAAACAGAGTATCGGGTCTGGTTGTAAAAACAGTCATTGTTTTATCGGAATCGACAATCTTAAACTTTACGTCTGCTCCGGTACTTTTACCAATCCAATTTCTCTGCTTCTTTTTTGTAGTTTCAGGCCACTGGATTTCTTCCAGCCCTGAAAGCAGTTCTTCTGCATAATCGGTAATTTTAAAAAACCACTGAGTTAAATTTTTCTGGATTACCGTAGTTCCGCAGCGTTCGCAGGAGCCGTCGCTCAATACCTGTTCATTAGCCAAAACCGTTTGGTCTTTTGGGCACCAGTTTACAGGTGCGTTTTTTCTGTATGCCAGGCCTTTTTTATACAATTGTAAAAACAGCCATTGGTTCCATTTATAATATTCAGGTTCGCAGGTTTTAAGCTCGGAGTCCCAGTCATACATGCAGCCCATTGACTTTAGCTGTACTCTGATATCATCTATGTTGGTCATGGTACTGTCATAAGGATGTATGCCTGTTTTTACGGCATAATTTTCCGCAGGTAAACCAAAAGCATCATAGCCCATTGGCTCAAATACATTATAACCTTTTAGCTTTTTAAACCTTGCCCATGAGTCATTTGGTCCGTAATTGTACCAGTGACCGCAATGAAGTTTAGCGCCTGATGGATAAATAAACATAACCAAGCTATAAAGCTTATCTTTTGTGTTGGTAAGATCTGTTTTGTAAACTTTATTATCTTCCCAATACTTTTGCCATTTTTCTTCAATTTCTTTATAAGGGTATCGCATATCATTTTTCTAAAAATAATTTCAAATTAATCCTTTAAAATACTTAATCTGGCGCCAAACCGCAATTATTTAAGGATTAACAAGTCGATGCCGATTTATCGGCAGAAAAATCTTAAGACTATATTACACAATTGAGTTTCATTGCATCTAAATAGCCCTGAGATTTAGAGACTGTGTGATAATTCAATAA